>NZ_JBFTLD010000110.1:0-20358 GCF_056396265.1 Allobosea sp. 05T422_2
GATCGCGACCATATGGCCGCCTTGGAAAAGGGGCTGGCCGTGATCGAATGCTTCGACGCGGCGCATGAGAAGCTCACCATCGCAGACGTGGCGCGCGCCACCGAATTGTCCCGCGCGGCGGCCCGGCGCTGCCTTCTGACGCTCACAAGGATCGGCTACGCCGAATTCGACGGCAAGTTCTTCCGGCTGACGCCGCGCGTGCTCAGGCTCGGCCATGCCTGGCTGGCCTCCAGCGCCCTGCCCCAGCTCGTCCAGCCCTTCCTGGAGCGGCTGTCCGAGGAAACCCATGAATCCTCCTCGGCCTCACTGCTCGACGGACACGAGATCGTCTATATCGCGCGTTCGGCGCAGAGGCGGATCATGTCCGTCGGCCTTTCCGTCGGCTCGCGTCTGCCCGCCTTCTGCACCTCGATGGGGCGCGTCCTGCTCGCAGCGCTGCCACCGGACGAGGCCCGCGAACGGATTCTGTCCGGCCGGCCGCGAGCGCTGACGCCTCATACCGTAACGGAGCCGGAACGGATCATGGCCGCCTTGGCGGCGGCGCGCGAACGGGGTTACAGCGTGGTCGATCAGGAACTGGAACTTGGCCTGATCTCGATGGCGCTCCCCCTCGCCAATGCGCGTGGCGAGACCGTTGCCGCCTTCAATATTTCCGGACAGGTGCAGCGGACCTCGGCCGAGGAGATGGTGGCGCAGTTCCTGCCGCGCATGCGCTCGATGCAGGCGATGCTACGCCCGCTGATCAAGTAAGGACATCACGATGCTTACCCTGCAGTCCGGGCCTCTCTCCGCCGCGATCGCGCCCGAGGTCGGTGCGATGGTGACCGCGCTCGAATGGCGCGCGCCTGACGGGCAGTTGCGTTCGCTTCTGCGGGCGCCGGCGGGGGCGGTTCCCTCGATCGCGGCCCCCAATCGCTTCGGCAGCTGGGCCATGCTGCCCTTTGCCAATCGCGCCTTCGATTGCGTCATCGACGATGGCGAGCAGCGCTTTCGGGTGCCGGCCAACGATCCTGCGGGAACAGGCAGCATTCATGGTTTCGGCTGGCAGTCGGACTGGGAGGTCCTGCGGTATGACCACGGCCATACCGTCCTGGAACATCGGCGCAGCGCCGGTGAAGATCCCTACCGCTACCGCGCGCGGCAGGAGATCAGCCTCGACGATTCCGGTATGACCATCACCCTTGCGATCATAAACGAGGCGGATGTGGCCCTACCCTTTGGTTTCGGGCTCCATCCCTGGTTTCCCGCGGCTGCGGATACGCGCCTCAGAATGCGCTCCGACGGCGCATTGATCCTCGGCAACGGCTTCCGCGCGACCGGCTCGCAACCGCTCGCAGATGGCGGCCCCTATGCCGCCAGCCCGCTCTTCGCAACTCGGGCAGAAACGGCCTGGAGTTTCCTCGGTTGGGATGGCGCTGCGCGCATGGAAACACCGTCGCGCGGCGTCGCCATCACCGTCACGGCAAGCGAAACGCTGCGCTGCCCGGTCGTATGGGCGCCTCCTGGTGCCGACTTCCTCTGCGTCGAGCCGCAAAGCCACGCCATCGGTTCGCCGAGCGAGGCTGCAGCGCGCGCGACCTCTCCGCTCACCCGGCTTCAGCCGGGCGAGACGCTCAGCGGCTGGATGCGGATCGCCGTGGAGGCGATCTGAGCCCTTATCTCCAGGTCGGCCCGGCCCGGTAGGGCTGGTAGCCATAGGCGTTGGGCGGCAGGGTCGGCCGCATGAAGAGCTGATCACGCGCCGCATCCCAGTTCGGCACGCCACGCTGATGCGCGATCGCGGCCGCACGCTGCTTGGACTTCGACTGCGCAATGGCGACCTTGCTCTTTTGAGGCGCCTTCGCGAGCTTGCTCTTGGCACCGCCTGCCCTGGCAAATTGCGACAGCCCGTCCGAACTGGCACCATTCAGCGCAATACGCGTCTGGCCGGCACCGTGCTTCTTGACCAGCGCAAACAGCTTGGCGGCATGGGCAGGATGCAGCCGGATGCAGCCATGCGATGCCGGCCGGCCGAGTGCACCTACCGCTGTCGTGCCGTGGATGGCATAGCCACCACGGAAGAACACGGAATAGGGCATCGCCCCGCCATATTTGCGCGAGTACCAGCTCCGCTCCAGCCGCGTCGGGCTATAGACGCCGTTGGGCGAGCGGAATCCCTTGCGGCCTGATGAGATCGCCCAATTGTAGATCTCTCCGTCAGTGGTCGTCACCTGCATGCGCTGGGCAGCCAGGTCGACCCGGACCTGAACGCCGGCCTGGGCCGAAGCCAAGCCGGCAAGCGAAAGAAACAATACGGCGAGGACGCCGAGGACGCGACGCATCACACCACTCCTGAAGACGCAACCGTTGCAAGAATTCGGCGTTGTCGGATGCGATGCTCCGCCGCCTTTACTCTAGGAAACGCCCTTCAGCCCCCAGTTGTAAAGCAGAAAGCCGCAACTTGGTTTCCGCGCGGYCGGCTTGACMTGCAGGCGTCCCCTACAACATCGGCAGGGAACGGGGCTTGGGTCCACGTGGAAAAGCAGCGTCGATCCGCGCGATCTCGCTGTCGCTCAGGTGCAGCCTCAGCGCACCGGCATTGTCCTCGACATGTTGGGCCCTGGCGGCCTTCGGGATCGCGAAGACCGGGGATTGGCGGGTCAGGAAGGCAAGCGCGACCTGACGCGGTGTTGCTCCATGCGTGATCGCAACATCGGTGAGCACGCGGCCGCCGGCACTTGCGGCTAAGGGAAAATCATCCTGACCAAATGGGCTGTAGGCGGTCACCGCAACGCCGTGACGCTCGCACCACGGGATGACCATATGCTCGATGGCACGTTCGCCGAGATGATAAAGGACCTGGTTGCAGGCGATGATGCCCTCGCCGGCAATCGCCAGCGCCTCGTCGAGATCATCGACGTCGAAATTGCTGACGCCCCAGGACAGAAGCTTGCCCTGGCGCTTCAGGTCCTCGAAGGCTGCGAAAGTCTCCTCCAGCGCGTATGAGCCGCGCCAATGCAGCAGGAAGCAGTCGAGCCTGTCGGTGCGCAGCCGCCTCAGCGATTCCTCGCAGGCCCTGCGCGTCCCCGCACGAGAGGCGTTGTACGGCAGCACCTTGGAAACGAGGAAGACCTCGTCTCGTCGCCCGGCGATGGCTTCTCCGACAATCTCCTCCGAGCGGCCAGAGCCATACATCTCTGCCGTGTCGAGATGGCGCAGGCCAAGGTCGAGCCCGCGACGCAATGCCGCCACCGCGCCGGCCTGATCGGCGAGTTCGATGTTCCAGGTGCCCTGGCCGATGACGGGGAGCGACGGGCCATTTGCTCCGAATTGCCGGGCCTGCATCGCACTCTCCCCATCCGTGCCGGTACTACACCGGTGGCGTACCGTTGGCCGAAAGCACTTCGCCGGCCAGATAGAGCGAGCCGCAGATCAGGATGCGCGGCGGCCCCCGCCAGGTCCGCACTGCAATCTCGCGCAACGCCTGCTCGACCGAGCCCGCGACCTCGGCATTCAACCCGGCGACCCGCGCGAGAGCCGCAACCTCCTCGGCCGGGCGAGCAGCAAGCTGGTTGTGGATCGGCACGGCAAAGAGCGCATGCGCGAGCCCCTTGAAATGCCCGAGCGTCGCCGTTGCGTCCTTGGTCGAGAGCAATCCCGCGATCATGACGAGCGGAGCCGGGTTCTTCTCCTCCAGGTCGGCCATCGCCTGCGCAAGAACGCGGCCGCCATCGGGATTGTGGCCGCCATCGAGCCATAGCTCGGCGCCAGCAGGCACGAGTTCGGCGAGTTGGCCGCGCGCCAGCCTTTGCAGCCGTGCCGGCCATTCGGCATTGAGCATGCCCTGCTCGAAGGCGCGGGCCGGCAGGCCGCCATATCCGGCTGCGCGCAAGGCCGCTATGGCCGTACCGGCATTGACGTGCTGATGACGCCCGGTGAGGCGCGGCAACGGCAGATCGAGCAGGCCGTCGCCATCCTCGTAGACCAGCCGTCCACCCGCCTCGTGAATGTTGAAGTCCTGCGCGCCGATCAGAATTTTCGAGGCGCCCACGCGTTCGGCCGCGGCTTCGAGCACGGCCGTCGGCTCCGGTTCCTGTGGCGCAATCACGGCCGGGGCGCCGCGCTTGAAGATGCCGGCCTTCTCGCCCGCGATCTTGGTGACGGTATCGCCGAGATACTCGGCATGGTCCATCGAGACCGGCGTCACCACCGTGCAGGCGGGATGGGCGACGACATTCGTGGTGTCGAAGCGACCGCCGAGACCGACCTCGAGCAGCAGAACGTCGGCCTTGTGCTCGGAGAAGAGAAGCATGGCGGCCGAAGTGGTGATCTCGAAGAAGGTGATCTGGTCGCCGGCATTGGCCCGTTCGCAGCGCTCCAGTGCCTCGACCAGCACGGCCTCGTCGACGAAACGACCGCCGCCCGGCTGACCGAGCMGGATGCGCTCATGAAAGCGCACCAGATGCGGCGAAGTGTAGACATGGACGCTGAGACCCGCCGCCTCGAGAATCGCCCGCATGAAGGCGATGGTCGAACCCTTGCCATTGGTGCCGGCGACATGGATCACCGGCGGCAGGCGCTTGTGCGGGTCGCCGAGCCGCTCCAGCAAGGTCAGGATGCGGCCGAGCGAGAGATCGATCAGCTTGGGATGCAGCGCCAGGAAGCGCGCCAGCAGCGTGTCGGAAGACCCCATGATGCGCTCGGCCTCCGGCCGTCCGTTATCCGTGTCAGGCCGCTTCGGGGACCGGCCCGACCGGTTGCTTGGCATCAGCTGCCGGCTCGGACTGCTTGGTCAGCAGGCGGCCCAGCCGCGCCAGCGTCGCCGGAATCTCATGGCGATGGACAACCATGTCCACCATGCCGTGATCCTTGAGATATTCGGCGCGCTGGAAGCCCTCGGGCAGCTTCTCGCGGATGGTCTGCTCGATGACGCGCGGGCCCGCGAAACCGATCAGGGCGCCCGGCTCGGCGATGTGGACGTCACCCAGCATCGCGTAGGAAGCCGTGACGCCGCCGGTGGTCGGGTTGGTCAGAACCACGAAATAGGGCAGCCCAGCCGCGCGCAGACGCCTGATCGCGACCGTCGTCCGCGGAAGCTGCATCAGCGAGAGGATGCCCTCCTGCATGCGCGCACCGCCGGAGGCGGCGAACACGACATAGGGTGTCTTCTTCTCGAGCGCAGTCTCGGCGCCCTTGATGAAGGCTTCGCCCGCCGCCATGCCGAGCGAGCCGCCCATGAAGTGGAAGTCCTGCACGGCAATCGTCAGGGGCAGGCCCTGGACGCGGCCGAAGCCGACCTTGAACGCATCGGCCGCGCCGGTCTTGGCGCGCGCGTCCTTGAGGCGGTCGACATAGCGCTTCTCGTCACGGAACTTCAGCGGATCGACCGCGACCTCCGGCAGCGGGACATCGACCCATTTGCCCTCGTCGAAAGTCAGGCGCAGCCGATCCTGCGCGGTGACGCGCATATGATGGTCGGAGCCCGGAATGACGAAGCCATTGGCCTCTACGTCCTTGTGGAAGACCATCTGCCCGGAATCAGGGCACTTGATCCAGAGGTTCTCGGGGCTCTCGCGCTTGAACAGGGTCTTGATGCGCGGGCGAACGACTTCGGAAATCCAGTTCATCGGATCATCCTTGAAACGTGTGACTGGAGCGGCCGGGTCAGGCCGCCTTGGAGACCGTGCGGATGCCGGCAGCCAGTTCCGCAACCAGCGAGGTGACCGCCGAAACCGTCTTGTCCGTGGCCTTGCCGTCCGCATCCAGCGAGAGGCGAACCCGCTCGACGAGCGCGGAGCCGACGACGACCCCGTCGGCGCCCTTCGCGATGGCTGCGGCATCGGCCGCCGTTTTCACGMCAAAGCCGACAGCGACCGGCAGATCGGTGTGGCGCTTGATCCGGGCCACCGCATCGCCGACCGCGTCGTAGCTCACGATCGMGCCACCGGTTACGCCCGTCATCGAGACATAATAGACGAAGCCAGAGGTGTTGCTGAGCACCTTCGGCAGGCGCTTGTCGTCGGTCGTCGGCGTGGCCAGACGGATGAAGCTGATACCGGCCTCAAGAGCCGGCAGGCAGAGCTCCACATCCTCTTCCGGCGGTAGGTCGACAACGATGAGCCCGTCGACGCCGATCCGACGCGCATCCTGCAGGAAGCGCTCGACGCCATAGGCCCAGATCGGATTGTAGTATCCCATCAGCACGATCGGCGTGTCATGGCCGGCCTTGCGGAAGGACTCGACCATGGCCAGCGTCTTCTTCAGCGTCTGCCCCGCCTTCAAGGCCCGCTGGCCCGCGAGCTGGATCGGGACGCCGTCGGCCATCGGATCGGTGAAGGGCACGCCGAGCTCGATCACATCCGCGCCTGCCTCAGGCAGGGCATTGAGGATCGCGCTTGCGGTCTCGAAATCCGGGTCGCCAGCGGTGACGAAGGTCACCAGCGCTGCCCGACCTTGGGCAGCGCAAGCGGCGAAGCGGGACTGGATGCGGGTCTGGCCGGTCTCTGTCATGAGCGTGCGGTTAGCATGAAGGGGGCGGGCTGGCGAGGGCTCAGGGCGCGATGCGCCAAACCGTACGCAGCGAACTCGTCACCGTGATCTCGCCGGGTTCGACCGAAATCGGTGCAGCACCAGCCGCCATGCGGAAGGCACGAACATCGCCCGCGGCGCGGCCTGGGACTTCGGCTTCAGCCTCGACGATCGAGACCAGCTCGCCGACCTTGACGCCGAGTGCCGTGGCATGGAGTTCGGCCCGCGCACGCGCCGCCTCCGCCGCCTTCAGGCGCGCGGCATCCTTGGCCCTGCTCTCGTCCGCAAGCCCGAAGCTTATGCCGGACATCTCGTTCACGCCGGCCTTTGCCAGCGCGTCGATCAGCGGACCGGCCTTGGCGAGATCGCGCACGGTGACGGTCAAGCCGGTGCGGGCCTCGTAGCCGTCGATCGTGGCGGCGCGCGGCGGCTTCGGACCGGGAGACATGGAAGGCTGCGTCATGCGCGGCATCAGCGAGACCTGCGAGGTCATCAGATCGGCTGGGGCGATGCCCGCCGCCTTGACGGCTTCGACCAGCCTGGCCAGCGCCGGCGTGTTCTGGGCGAGAGCCTCGGCGGCCGTCTTGCCCTCGCTGACAATGCCGGCCTGCAGGATCGCGATATCGGGCCTGACCCTGACCTCGCCCTCGGTCCGGATGACGATTCCCTCGGCGGGAGCCACCGTGTTCGCGGTCTGGGCCATGACGGGGCCAGACAGAACCAGCATGGCGGCGAGCAGAATCGTCTTCTTCATCGTTTTATCCTCAGACTATCGGACGGGGCCGGCATCACCGTCCCGCCAGAATCTCCGCCACTTGCGGAATATCCTTGTCGCCACGACCGGAAAGATTGACCACCATCAGGTGGTCCTTCGGCTTTTGCGGCGCAAGCTCGGCTACACGAGCAAGCGCATGTGCCGATTCCAAGGCAGGAATGATGCCTTCGAGCTTGGAGATGAGCTGGAAGGCCTCCAGCGCCTCCTCGTCAGTGGCGGACAGATATTTGACCCGGCCGACATCGTTGAGCCAGGAATGCTCAGGGCCGATGCCGGGATAGTCGAGACCGGCCGAGATCGAGTGCGCATCCTTGATCTGCCCGTCATCATCCATCAGCAGATAGGTGCGGTTGCCATGCAGCACGCCGGGACGCCCGCCCGTCAGCGAGGCGGYATGCAGGYCGCTCGGGATGCCGTGCCCGGCCGCCTCGACGCCATAGATTTCGACCGTGGGATCGTCGAGGAAGGGGTGGAACAGCCCCATGGCGTTCGAGCCGCCGCCGATGCAGGCGATCAGCGAATCCGGCAGGCGCCCCTCGAGCTCCTGCATCTGCTCGCGCGTTTCCCTGCCGATGATCGACTGGAAGTCGCGGACCATGGCGGGATAGGGATGCGGGCCGGCCACCGTGCCGATGCAGTAGAAGGTCGTCGCGACATTGGTCACCCAGTCGCGCAGGGCCTCGTTCATCGCGTCCTTGAGCGTCTTGGTTCCGGATTCGACCGGCACCACGGTGGCGCCCAGCATCTGCATGCGAAAGACGTTCGGCGCCTGACGGGCGACGTCGACCGCGCCCATATAGACGATGCATTCGAGGCCGTAGCGCGCGCAAAGCGTTGCGGTGGCGACGCCGTGCTGACCGGCGCCGGTCTCGGCGATGATGCGCTTCTTGCCCATGCGCCGCGCCAGCAGGATCTGGCCGAGCACATTATTGACCTTATGCGAGCCGGTGTGATTCAGCTCTTCACGCTTGAGATAGATCTTTGCGCCCCCGAAATGATCCGTCAGGCGCTCGGCCAGATAGAGCGGCGACGGCCGGCCGACATAGTGCTTGAGGCCACCAGCCATCTCGGCGTGATAGGCCGGATCGGCCTTGGCGGCATCATAGGCCTGTTCCAGTTCCAGGATCAGGGGCATCAACGTTTCGGCAACGAAACGACCACCGAACATGCCGAACCGGCCGTTCTCGTCGGGCCCGGAACGATAAGTATTCGGATTGCGGGGCGCGTTCATGTCGGGCCTGCCTTCTTCAAATCCTGCGCCGCCTGACGTGCGGCGGCGATGAAATCCCTGATCCGGCGGATATCCTTGACGCCGGGCGCGCTTTCGACGCCGGACGACACATCTACCCCGGCAGGCCGGGCAATGCGGATGGCATCGGCAACATTCGCCGGATCGAGGCCGCCCGATAGCATGAAGCGCAAAGCCGGGTCGAGGCCGGAGAGGATCGTCCAGTCGAAGGGCCGGCCGTGGCCACCGGGATAGGCCGCATCCTTCGGCGGCTTGGCATCGAGCAGGATGCGGTCCGTCACCGCGACATAAGAGGACATGGCGGCAAGATCGGACGGGGCAGCGACACCCAGCGCCTTCATCACGCGAAGACCGGTCGCGGCCTTGAGCGCCAGCGCCTGCTCCGGCGTCTCGCGGCCATGCAGCTGAAGCCAGTCCGGCCTGAGCGCGTCCACGAGTTCCCTTGCCCGCGCCACATCGAAATCCACGATCAGGGCCACGATCTCGGCGCGGCCGCGCGCCATCTCGGCGAGCGCCATCGCGCGAGCCATATCGATGAAGCGCGGACTCTTCGGGTGGAAGACCAGCCCGACCATGTCGGCACCGGCGGCGAGCGCCGCCGCCATCGTCTCACGCGTGGAGAGACCGCAAATCTTGACGGTGAAGGCATCGGAGCTTTGCGACATTCCCCGGCAATAGGACATCTGCCGCGGGCCCGGCAACCTCCATGTCCCCGTGCGCCATGCCCTCTTGCGGCGCGCCCCACTTGCGACATGATCACGAGCGAAGCCAAGCGCGTCGCGGGGGCGACGGCAAAGCGGTCAGGATTGGTCCGGCATGGGGCGGCGCGGTTTCATGGCTCTGGCGGGCCTGCTGGCGATCTTCGGTATCGCCGCGTCGGTCTTCTACGTCCTGAACCAACCCCGGACGCTCAGACTCGCCGTCGGCCCGCTCGGATCGGAGGATGCGCGCATGGCCGCAGGCTTCGTACAGGGGCTCAGCCGCGAAAAATCCTCGATCCGGCTTCGCCTGATCCTCACGGAGGGCTCCGAGGAGAGCGCCAAGCGCGTCGACAGCGGCCAGGCCGATCTCGCCATCATCCGTCCCGATATCGCGCTGCCGGAGAATGCCGACACCGCCCTGATCACCCGCCGCACCTTCCCCTTCCTGATCACCAACAAGGAAACCGCAATCGGGCGTATCGCCGATCTGCGCGGGCGCAGGATCGGCGTGGTGCGTAATCCGGCAGGCAATATCGCGCTGGTCAAGCGCGTGCTGGCGCAATACGAGGTCAAGCCGGAGKAGGTCGAGATCGTCGGGCTGAACTCCGAAGAGATCGTACCCGCCGCGCGCGAACGCAGGATCGATGCGTTCTTTTCGATCAACGCCGTCGGTTCGCGCATTAACAATGACGGCCTGAGCAAGCTCAAATTGGCCTGGGGCGACGACCCGGTCCTCATTCCGATCAGCGCGGCGGATGCGATCACCGCGCGGCACAGATCGATCGAAACCGGAGAGATCGTGCGCGGCGCGCTCGGCGGAGACCCGCCGCGCCCCTCCGAGAGCCTGACGACGATCTCCGTGACCTCACGGCTGGTTGCGGCCCAAAGCCTCGACGACGCCGTCGTCGGGGATCTCGTCAAGGACCTGCTGGCCCTCAGGCTGACGCTGGCGGCCGAGCTCCCGTCGATCCAGGGACTGGAGACACCCTCGACCGACAAGGACACACCGCTGCCGGTTCATCCCGGCGCGGCAGCCTTCATCGACGGCGAGCAGGAAACCTTCTTCGAGCGCTATGGCGACTGGTTCTATCTGGGCGTGATGGCGCTTTCGCTGCTAGGCACCGGTTTCGCCGGCCTGCTCAGCCATGACAGCACGCTCCGCCGACGCAAAGCCATGGCGGGGCTAGACCGGCTTGTCGCGATGCTCTCCGCCATCCGCTCCGAACAGGACGAGACCGCCCTCCAGAATTTCGAACGCACGGCCGATGCGATCCTGGCCGAGGTGCTCTCGAATTTTTCGAGCGGCGATGTCGACGCCAGCGGCCTCGCCGCATACCGGCTCGCCATGGATCAGGTCGGGCGCGCCGTAGCCGAGCGCAGGCAGACCCTTCTCGACGCCGAGGGCACGCCGGCCGCGTGATCCGGCAGCTTCCAGCCCCGCCACTTGGGGCATGCATGAGCATGGCAGTTTGCTTTTATTTCGGTAATTTCCTAAATAACGAAGATGAACATGGTCTTCAAAGCGCTCTCCGACCCGACACGCCGTGAAATCCTGCGGCTGCTGCGCGAACGGGACATGACAGCCGGAGAGATCGCGGCCCGTTTCAACCTCGCCAAACCCACCTTGTCMGGCCATTTCGCCGTCTTGCGCGAGGCGGACCTGATCCAGAGCGACAAGCTCGGCACCACCATCACCTACCGCCTGAACCTGTCCGTGCTCGAAGAGGCAATGTGTCTGTTCCTCGACCATTTCGGGCTCGCTCTCGAACCGAGGCCTCGCGCGGCCAAACCAAAGGACGCTCAATCATGATCCGCTCCACCATGACCCTGAGCCTTGCCGTCCTCGGCAGCATGCTCGTCGCTTCGACCTATGCGTTGATGCATGTGTCGCCCGATGCCCGGATCGCCATTCATTTCGGGATCGACGGCCAGCCAGACGGCTTCGCCGGGCCCTGGGTGGCGTTCCTCAGCCTGCCCGTCATCGCGGGGTTCGTCACGGCACTGTTCGCGCTGCTGCCGCGCATGGAGCCCCGCGCCGACAATCTTGCCCGCTCCGGCAAGGCCTACACCGCAACATGGAGCGCCGTTATGCTCATGATCGCGGCGTGCCACGCGCTTCTGATTGCGCACGCACTTGGGTATGCGGCCGATGTTCCACGCCTGGTGACCGCGATGCTCGGCCTCTTCCTGGTCGTCACCGGCAATGTCGCAGCCAAGACGCGCTCGATGCAGCTATTTGGCGTCAGGACGCCATKGACGCTTTCGGACGAGCGGGTCTGGCAGAGGACCCACAGGCTCTATGGCTGGGGCTCCGTCTGCCTCGGCCTTGCCCTCTTCGGCCTCGCGCTGGGCGCCGCGGCACCCCTCGTCCTGGCCACGGCCACGCTGCTCGGGCTGGCCGCCCTGATGGCCGCAACCTTCAGCTATTCCTATTGGGTCTGGCGGCAATTGCAGACCACCGCCCGCTGAGTTTCATGCGCCAGCGCTGCCCCTGTTGCCGGGCAGCTGTCGATCAAGGTTGCCCAAACGCCCTCTAGCGTTTATGTGCAGCGCAACGAATTCCAGAATCCCATACGAAAGTGAACTGCGCCGGCCGGGCTTTCCGCGCCGGCTCGCGGTCCTGAAAAGGTACCCCACGCATGTCCATGCGAAATATCGCCATCATCGCCCACGTCGATCATGGCAAGACGACTCTGGTCGACAAGCTGCTCCAGCAGTCGGGTACCTATCGCGAAAACCAGCGCGTGATCGAGCGCGTGATGGATTCCAACGAGCTCGAGAAAGAGCGCGGCATCACCATCCTGGCCAAGGCCACTTCCGTGGTCTGGAAGGATACGCGCATCAACATCGTCGACACTCCGGGCCACGCCGATTTCGGCGGCGAGGTCGAGCGCATCCTGAACATGGTCGACTCCGCCATCGTGCTGGTCGACGCGGCCGAAGGCCCGATGCCCCAGACCAAGTTCGTCGTCTCCAAGGCACTGAAGCTTGGCCTGCGCCCGATCGTGGCGATCAACAAGGTCGACAAGCCCGACGCTCGCGTCCAGGAAGTCATCAACGAGGTCTTCGATCTCTTCGCCGCGCTCGACGCCAATGACGAGCAGCTCGATTTCCMGATCCTCTACGGTTCGGGCAAGCAGGGCTGGATGGCGCATGATCCGGCCGGTCCGCAGGACCAGGGCCTTGCCCCGATGTACGACCTGATCCTCAGCCATGTGCCCGAGCCCCGCATCGAGGAAGGCCCGTTCCGGATGCTCGGCACGCTGCTCGAGGCCAACCCCTATCTCGGCCGCATCATCACCGGCCGCGTCGTCTCCGGCACGGCCAAGCCGAACCAGACCATCAAGGTGCTGTCGGGCGACGGTACCRTCGTCGAGACCGGCCGTATCAGCAAGATCCTGGCCTTCCGCGGGCTCGAGCGCACGCCGATCGAAGAAGCCATTCCCGGCGACATCGTCTCGATCGCCGGCCTGGTGAAGGGTTCGGTCGCCGACACCTTCTGCGACCCGTCGGTCGAGACCGCGATCAAGGCGCAGCCGATCGATCCGCCGACCGTGTCGATGACCTTCATGGTCAACGATTCCCCGCTGGCCGGCACCGAGGGCGACAAGGTCACCACCCGCGTCATCCGCGACCGGCTCCTGAAGGAGGCCGAGGGCAATGTCGCGCTCAAGGTCGAGGAAGCCGCCGACAAGGACAGCTACATCGTCTCCGGCCGCGGCGAATTGCAGCTTGCCATCCTGATCGAGCAGATGCGGCGCGAGGGCTTCGAGCTCGGCGTCTCGCGCCCCCGCGTCGTGCTGAAGCGCGGCGAGGACGGCCAGCTGCTCGAGCCGATCGAAGAGGTCGTGATCGACGTCGACGAGGAGCATTCCGGCGTCGTCGTGCAGAAGATGTCGGAGCGCAAGGCCGATATGCTTGAGATGCGGCCTTCGGGCGGCAATCGCCTGCGTCTGGTCTTCCACGCTCCGACCCGCGGCCTGATCGGCTACCAGGGCGAGCTGCTCACCGACACGCGCGGCACCGCCATCATGAACCGGCTGTTTCATGCCTACCTGCCCTACAAGGGCGAGATCGGCGGGCGCCGCAACGGCGTGCTGATCGCGATGGAAACCGGCGAGGCCGTGGCCTATGCACTGTGGAACCTCGAGGATCGCGGCCCGATGATGATCGAGCCCGGCTGGAAGGTCTATCAGGGCATGATCGTCGGCGAGCACACCCGCGAGAACGATCTCGAGGTGAACGTGCTCAAGGGCAAGAAGCTCACCAACATCCGCACCACCTCGAAGGACGAGGCCGTGCGCCTGACGCCGCCGATCCGGATGACGCTGGAGCGTTMGCTCGCCTGGATCGACGACGACGAGCTGGTCGAAGTGACGCCGAAGTCGATCCGCCTGCGCAAGGGCGTGCTCGACCCCAACGAGCGCAAGCGCTCGCAGAAGCAGAAGGAAGCGGTGGCGTAACGGCTACTGCAGGATGGCCGGGCCCCTCGCCCGGCCATTTTTCGTTGTGAACGACCTGGCATCTGCGGGCTTCTGCGAACCTGCGCCTCGCGCAGCCCGCGAATGACGATAGCGGCGATTGCCACGTCGCCTTGGCTCTGATCCTCTGCCGCACACTCTGGGAGGATCACATCATGCTTACCCGCAATCTCGGCCGTACCGGCCTGCGCGTTTCGCTCGTCGGCCTCGGCTGCAACAATTTCGGCGGCCGGATCGATCTCGAGGCGGCCCGCAAGGTCGTCGACAAGGCGATCGAGTGCGGCATCACCCTGTTCGACACCGCCGACATCTATGGCGCGCGCGGCGGCTCGGAGACGGCTCTCGGCGAACTCCTGGGCGCACGCCGCAAGGACATCGTGCTGGCGACCAAGTTCGGCATGGACATGGATGCCGAGGGCATCAAGAAGGGCGGCTCGCGGCGCTATATCGTGGAGGCCGTAGAGGCTTCGCTGAAGCGGCTGAAGACGGACTGGATCGACCTCTACCAGATCCACCGGCCGGACCCGCTGACCCCCATCGAGGAAACGCTGCGCACGCTCGAGGACCTGATCCGCCAGGGCAAGGTGCGCTATATCGGCTGCTCGAACCTGCCGAGCTGGCAGGTCGCCGATGCCTACTGGACGGCGCGCAACCATGGCATCGAGGGCTTTGCCTCCTGCCAGGACGAGTACAGCCTGTTGGTGCGCGGCGCGGAAAAGGAGCTGATTCCGGCTGCCCGCCATTTTGGCATGGGGCTCCTGCCGTATTTCCCGCTCGCGAACGGCATGCTCACCGGCAAATACAAGCGCAATCAGCCGATGCCGGACGGCGCGCGCATGACGCGTGAGGCCCAGCGCGCCAACGAGGTCCTGACCGAGGCGAACTGGCAGAAGACCGAGAAGCTCTCCGCCTTCTGCGAGAAGCACGGCAAGACGATGGTCGAGTTGGCCTTCTCCTGGCTGGCGGCTCAGCCCGTCGTTTCCAGCGTCATCGCGGGCGCCACCAGGCCCGAGCAGATCGAAGCCAATGTGAAGGCCGCGAGCTGGACGCTCAATGCCGATGAACTGGCTGAGATCGACGCGATCACCGCGTAAGCCGGCGGGGCCCCTGAGCCCAGATAGGGTCCGTCATGGCCAAGTCCGCTCCGACCATGCGCGCCCCTCGCCAATCGAGGCTCGTGTTCAGGAGCCTGATGCTCGCCGCAGCGGCGAGCATCAGGCTCCGACCCAGTCAAAGGAAACTCGCGATCTCCTCCAGCGGCTTCTTGCCGATCGCCGGAACGAGGCAGTCATCGGCGGGATAGCCGACGACGAGCAGGATCAACGCCTTCTCATTGTCCGGCCGCCCGCAGATCTCGTTCAGGAAATTCATCGGCGCCGGCGTATGGGTCAGGGTCGCGAGCCCGGCATCGTGCAGCGCCGCAATCAGGAAGCCGGTCGCGATGCCGACCGATTCCGGTACGTAATAGTGCTTCACCTTGCGGCCCTGCGCATCATAACCCCAGCGTTGCGCAAAGATTGCGATCAGCCAGGGTGCCTCTTCGAGGAAGGGCTTGCTGTCGTCGGTGCCGAGATGGGCAAGCGCACCGAGCCATTCCTCGCCGGCCCGACCGGCATAGAAGGCACGCTCCTCCTCTTCCGCCCCCTCTCGGATCAGCTTCTTGCGCTCCGGATCGGAGATGCAGACGAAGGTCCAGGGCTGCTGGTTCGCACCGGACGGAGCGGTTCCGGCGGCCCGAACCGCCGTCTCGATCAGTTCGCGCGGAACCGGCCGCTGCGAATAGTCGCGCACCGTGCGGCGCTTGCGCATGCGGGCAAGGAAGGCCTCGGCGCGCCCCTGCATCTGATCCTCGGGAACCCCCTCGAAAACCAGAGGCATGGTGACGTAGGGACTCATGACGTTTCGCTCCTGACGTGTTTTGGCGCAGCTTGCTGCGAATCGCGCCCCGGATGCAATGGACCCGGCCGCGCCGCCCGCATAAGGTCCGCGCCATGAGCACGACCGCACCAGACCTCAAGCCCGGCGACCATCTCTTTCTCGTCGACGGCTCGAACTTCATCTTCCGCGCCTATTTCCAGTCGATCAATCAGGACCGGAAGTATCTTTCGCGCTCGGATGGACTGCCCTCCGGCGCAGTGAGGCTGTTTGCGACCAAGCTCTTCCAGTTCGTGCGCGAGGGCGTGCTCGGCGTGAAGCCGACCCACCTCGCCATCGTCTTCGACAAGACGGAGAACTCGTTCCGCAAGGCTCTCTACCCGGCCTATAAGGGCAATCGCTCCGAGCCCCCGGCCGACCTGATTCCGCAGTTCCCGCTGATGCGAGAGGCGGTCCGTGCCTTCGGCCTGATCCCGGTCGAGCAGGATGTCTACGAGGCCGACGACCTGATCGCGACCTATGCCAGGCAGGCGCGCGAGGCTGGGGCCGACGTGCTGATCGTCTCGGCCGACAAGGACCTGATGCAACTCGTGCGGCCGGGCGTCGCCATGTACGACCCTGCCTCCGGCGACGCATCGAAGGGCAAGGGCTTTCGTGCCGAGCGCAAGATCGGCGAGCCCGAGGTGGTCGAGTATTTTGGCGTGACGCCCGACAAGGTCGTCGACGTGCAGGCGCTTGCCGGCGATGCCACCGACAATGTGCCGGGCGCGCCCGGGATCGGCATCAAGACCGCTGCCCAGCTCATCGGCGAGTTCGGCGATCTGGAGACGTTGCTGGCGCGCGCCGGCGAGATCAAGCAGCCGAAGCGCCGGGAGACGCTGACCAATCCCGAGGTGGTCGAGAAGGTCCGGATCTCGCACAAGCTCGTCACCCTGGTCGACGATGTCGCGGTCGAGACACCGCTTGCCGACCTGACACTGAACCAGCCCGATCCGGCCAGGCTGGTCGCCTTCCTCAAGGCGATGGAGTTCACCACCATCACCAAGCGCGTTGCCGAGGCCTACGAGGTCGATGTCGCGGCAGTCGACCCCGACCCGGCGCTCGCACCCGGCGGATCGCGTGCAGCCGAGCTCAAGGCGCTCTATGCCGGCACGGACGGACCGGCCGGTGACGCGATCGCCGCCACGACCAACGGAACGGTCGCGGCTCCAGGCTCGGCGCAAGCGCCCATCGCGGCAGCCTCCGCGACAGATGGCTGGATGAAGCCGGCCGATCTCGTGGCACAGCGGCGCGACGAGGTCGCGAAGCTGCCGATCGACCGCTCGACCTATGAATGCGTGCGCACGCTCGCCGATCTCCAGCGCTGGATCGCGTGGTCCTATGAGGCCGGCCAGGTCGCGCTCGACACCGAGACGAACTCGCTTGATGCGATGCAGGCCGATCTCATCGGCATCTCGCTCGCCGTCGCGCCAGGCCGCGCCTGCTATATCCCGTTGCAGCATCGTGGCGGCACCGACCTGTTCGGCGGTGGTATGCTGGAGGGCCAGATTCCCGTCGCCGACGCAGTCGCGGCGCTGAAACCGCTGCTTGCCGATAGCGGCGTGCTGAAGATCGGCCAGAACCTGAAATACGACCTGCTCGTCCTGCAGCGTCACGGACTCGCCGTGTCCCCGATCGAGGACACGATGCTGATCTCCTATGCGCTCGATGCCGGCAATAACAGCCACGGCATGGACAAGCTCTCGGAGCTGCATCTTGGCCACGAGACCATCCCCTATTCGCAGGTCGCGGGCACCGGCAAGGCACAGGTGACCTTCGACAAGATCGATCTGGAAAAGGCGACCGCCTATGCGACAGAGGATGCCGACGTCACCTTGCGGCTCTGGCGCGCGCTCCGGCCCCGCCTGACAGCCGAAAGCAAGACCACCGTCTATGAGACGCTCGAGCGGCCCCTGGTTGCCGTTCTCGCGCGCATGGAAAGCCGCGGCATCGCCATCGACCGGCAGATCCTGTCGCGGCTCTCGGGCGACTTCGCGCAGGGGCTCGCGCGGCTCGAGGATGAGATCTACGAGATCGCCGGCGAGAAGTTCACGATCGGCAGTCCCAAGCAGCTCGGTGACATCCTGTTCGGCAAGATGGGGCTCGCTGGCGCCAAGAAGACCGCGACCGGACAATGGGCGACCGGCGCCGGCGTGCTCGAAGATCTCGCAGAGCAGGGCCACCCGCTGCCGTCGAAGATCCTGGAATGGCGCCAGCTCGCCAAGCTGAAGTCGACCTATACCGATTCACTGCCGGCCTACGTGAACCCGGCGACCAACCGGGTGCACACGTCCTATGCCCTGGCCGCGACGACGACGGGGCGGCTCTCCTCCTCTGAG
Source organism: Allobosea sp. 05T422_2 (assembly GCF_056396265.1). Classification (NCBI taxonomy): domain Bacteria; kingdom Pseudomonadati; phylum Pseudomonadota; class Alphaproteobacteria; order Hyphomicrobiales; family Alloboseaceae; genus Allobosea; species Allobosea sp. 05T422_2. The sequence continues at coordinate 17,967 of NZ_JBFTLD010000110.1, forward strand.
CCCAATCTCCAGAACATCCCGATCCGCACCGAAGCAGGTCGCAAGATCCRCACGGCCTTCATTCCGGAGAAGGGTCACAAACTGATCTCGGCCGACTACAGCCAGATCGAGCTGCGCCTTCTCGCCCATATCGCGGACATACCGCAGCTCCGGCAGGCCTTTGCCGACGGCATCGACATCCACGCCATGACTGCGTCGGAAATGTTTGGCGTGCCGGTCGCGGGCATGCCGAGCGAGGTGCGCAGGCGCGCCAAGGCGATCAATTTCGGCATCATCTATGGCATCTCGGCCTTCGGCCTCGCCAATCAGCTCGGCATCGGGCGCGAGGAAGCGGGCGCCTATATCCGCAAGTATTTCGAGCGCTTCCCCGGCATCCGCGACTATATGGATCAGACCAAGACGGCGGTCAGGGCGAACGGTCATGTCACCACGATCTTCGGCCGCGTCTGCCATTTCCCGGCCGTCGCCTCGAAGAACCCGTCCGAGCGCGCCTTTGTCGAGCGTCAGGCGATCAACGCACCGATCCAGGGCTCGGCGGCCGACATCATCCGCCGTGCCATGATCCGGATGGAAGGAGCCCTGACTGAGGCCAGGCTCGATGCCCGCATGCTGCTGCAGGTGCATGACGAACTCGTTTTCGAAGTGCCAGACGCGCAGGTCGAGGCAACCTTGCCGGTGATCACCAAGGTGATGGTTGAGGCGCCGCACCCGGCGGTACAGCTGCGAGTGCCGCTCCAGGTCGATGCGCGCGCGGCCGGCAATTGGGACGAGGCGCACTGACCGCGAGCCAGACCGGGCGGGAACCAGAGCGGCCGCACTGACGTTATCGTTCCGTCGTGCCTCGGCGCGCGCGGGGGTAACGCATCATGCTCAACACGTMGGCCTGGAGGCCTTTTCCGCGCTATATGGTGGAGCCTGAGGTCGTTGAGGAGGAGAGCGGCAGCACCGTCACGCCTTACGAGCATGACCTGATCCTGCGTTATGCCATCGTCGGCATTTTCGTGATCCTGGCCACTGCGGCACTCTCCGTCACCAAGGTCATTGCCCTGCCTGTCACCGCGGGGGTGATCTTCGGCCTCGTGCTCGGCCCGGTCGTCGACTGGCTGGTGCGCCATGGCGTGCCGCAGCTCCTGGCTGCYTTTATCGTGGTCCTTGTCGGCGTGTTGCTCCTGATCGGTTCCCTGACGGTGCTGGCAGTGCCGATCGCGACCTGGAGCGATCAGTTCCCGGCCATGCTGGCCGCGCTGCGCTCGAAACTGGCCGGCGTCCTTATCTTCATGGACGAATTCAAGAAGATGGCAGCCAGCCTCTCTGGCAAGAGCGGCGTGGAACTGAACGTCTCGCAAGGCAATCCGCTTTTCGATATCGCGCTCGGCTCCTCCACTGCCGCCGGCGGGCTGCTGATCTTCGTGGCGACAGTGTATTTCTGGCTGGCGACCCGCCGGATTTTCAAGGCGMGCGTCCTCAGGCTCTGCCTCGGCCATGGCGCACGCCGGTCCGCCGGATCCTTCTTCGAGGAGATCGAAGTGCGGGTCGCCCGCTATTTCGGCCTCGTCACGCTGATCAATCTCGGCATGGGCCTGGCCTCGATGGCGATCGCCTGGCTCGCTGGACTCCCCTTTCCGGTATTCTGGGGTGCGCTCGCCTTCCTCCTCAACTATCTCGCCTTCATTGGCCCGATCATCGTCACAGTGATGCTGTTTGCCGGCGCCCTGCTCGATGCGCCTTCGCTCCTCAGCGCGGCCTGGCCGGCGGCCACCTATTTCATACTCCACCTTCTCGAGGGGAACGCGATCACCCCCGTCTTCGTTGGCCGCACGCTGACGGTGTCGCCCTTCCTGGTCTTCATCGGCTTCATCTTCTGGCTCTGGCTCTGGGGGCCGGCAGGCGCAGTGCTCTCGACTCCGATCCTCCTCGTTGCCATGGTGGCGCAAGAGGCGTTCGCGCGGTATCGCAAGACGCAGCTTGACGACGCTGGCGAGGAGACCAAACCGGCTTAACGGCCGGGCTGATCACCGAGCAGTTCGCGGAACCGGAGCGAGGATGGCGCGTTGCCACCATGACGCGTCGATTTCTCGACGGAACCGGTTTTCCAGACATAGGGAACGACAGACATGGCCAAGACCGCCACTTCCGCGAAGCGTCAGGCGGAGACCTCCGTCAAGAGCGCCGGGGATGAGATCGCAGCCGGCGCCGACGACATCGCCAAGCGCGCGACTACAGCCGGGCGCCGCGTTCGCGGCGAAGCCGAGAATGTCGAGGAGAGCCTGTCTCGCAGCGCCGAAGACCTCGCGGCGACGGTGAGCGAAAAGCTCAGGGCCGTCGGGGTCGATACCGACAAGATGGTCGACGTCGCCAAGGAGCAGGCGACCGAATTGCAGCGCCTGATCGT
>NZ_JBFTLD010000111.1:0-20316 GCF_056396265.1 Allobosea sp. 05T422_2
AGAGACATCGATTCCAGCATAATGCTCCACGGCTGTTCCTCTCATGATGCTTGAGGCCGATCGCTCGGACCTCGTTTTCAACACCATCATTCTGAGGGACAGCCACCCAAAATGGCTATTCGAAGCGCCGGCCCATTACGGCATCTAGGGAGCGCCGACGTCCCGTTTTGTTTCCTCCACATGCCACCATCCGGGCCGCCCGTCGCGATAGCTGTGGGAGGTCGGCATCAGCTCCGCCGAGAGCGGCTTGTCGAAACAGCCGAGGAGCAGCGCCATGACGGGATCGTCATCGACTGCGCCGATGCTGCTTCCACAGGCCGGGCAGAAGGCCCGGCTCGAATAGTCCGACGAACGGAAGAGCGACGGTGCCCCGCCGGGGCCGGTCCAGGCGATTGCGTCCCTGGCGAACTCGACCCAGGCGACTGTCAGTGCTCCGGTATGGCGCTGGCATAGGGTGCAGGAGCAGGTGTGCGGCTTCTCGGCCGGGCCCTTGGCCTCGAAGCGGATCGAGCCGCAAAGGCATCCGCCGGTATAGTGCGTCGGCCTGGCCGTTCGCCGGTCGTCATGATTCACTGCCCCAACTCCCGCGGTGTCCTCACCGCCGGTTCGCCCTATCCCGTCGCCGCGTGGACTGGAACCCCCATCGGTCATCGGAGTATGTCCAACGCGATTGCCGAGTGCTGCGGAGCGATGAATGACTGGATGTGACATGGCCGAAATCACGATCCGCCTCGCCGTGCCGCAGGACGCCGGCCGCCTTCCGGAGGTCGAGCGTTCCGCCGGCCAGATTTTCCGAACCGTACCAGACCTGGCCTGGATCGCGGACGATGCCGTGATGTCGGCCGAGCCCCATCTCGTCAGCATCGTCGCTGGCACGAGTTGGGTTGCTCTTGACGTGACAGGCGAGGTCGTCGGCTTCCTCAGTGCCGAGCGGATCGACACCGAATTGCATGTCTGGGAGCTGGCGGTCCGTGCAGACCGCCAGGGCAGGGGCATCGGCACTCACCTGGTTGGCGCAGCCATCGGCCATGCCAGGGCAAGTGGGCTGCGGGCCCTCACACTCACCACCTTCCGGGCTCTTGCCTGGAATGAACGCTTCTATGTCCGGCTCGGCTTCGTGACGCTCGAGGACGGCGCGATCGAGGGAAGGCTCCGCGCGGTCCTGGAGCGCGAAGAGATACACGGGCTTCCCATCGCGCGCCGCTGCGCCATGCGCTTCGACCTGATTGCGAGCAGCTGACGGGCAAAACTCTTGCCGTGCGTCGCTTGATCGACTACATCCGCCTCGTCCGAAGGGCCGTGATCGATCACAGCCGGGGGCGGCCTTTGAGGCTGGCTCCCGTTTGGTGTTGGAAGCGAGCTCGTCGGATACGGATCATGTTCGACGGCTCAGCGCCGCCAGCCTCCCTGCGAGGCAGCCTCCATGAGGCGCCGTCGGAGACGGTCCGGACCGCAGCACCAACCCAAACGGCGCTTGCCGGCTATCGCGGGATACGCGACCGGCGTCAGGAGAATGCATGTCAGCCGTAGAAAGCTATCACGCGGGTCGCGAGGACTTCGCCGCCCTGCTCGAGGAATCCTTCGCCCGTAACGACGCGCTTGAAGGTTCCGTTATCAAGGGCATCGTCGTCGCCATCGAGAAAGATATGGCGATCATCGATGTCGGCCTGAAGACTGAAGGCCGCGTCGCCCTCAAGGAATTCACCGGCCCCGGCCGCGACCAGGACATCAAGGTCGGCGACGAGGTCGAGGTCTATCTCGACCGGGTCGAGAACGCCCTCGGCGAAGCCGTGATCTCGCGCGACAAGGCTCGCCGCGAAGAAAGCTGGGTCAAGCTCGAGAAGGCCTATGAGGCTCGCGAGAAGGTCACCGGCATGATCTTCAACACGGTCAAGGGTGGCTACACCGTTGACCTCGACGGCGCCGTCGCCTTCCTGCCGCGTTCGCAGGTCGACATCCGTCCGATCCGCGACGTCGGCCCGCTGATGGGCCAGCCGCAGCCGTTCGAGATCCTCAAGATGGATCGTCGTCGCGGCAACATCGTCGTTTCGCGCCGCACGGTTCTCGAAGAGACCCGCGCCGAGGCCCGTTCCGAGCTGGTCGCCAGCCTCGAAGAGGGTCAGGTCATCGACGGCGTCGTCAAGAACATCACCGAATACGGTGCGTTCGTTGACCTCGGCGGCATCGACGGCCTGCTGCACGTGACCGACATGGCCTGGCGCCGCGTCAACCATCCGTCCGAGGTCGTAACCATCGGTCAGACGGTCAAGGTCAAGATCATCAAGATCAACCAGGAGACGCACCGCATCTCGCTTGGCATCAAGCAGCTGCTGGCCGATCCGTGGGATGGCATCGCCGCCCGTTATCCGGTCGGTGCGCGCCTCAAGGGCCGCGTCACCAACATCACGGACTACGGCGCGTTCGTCGAAGTGGAGCCGGGCATCGAAGGCCTCATCCACGTCTCCGAGATGTCGTGGACCAAGAAGAACGTCCACCCCGGCAAGATCGTCTCGACCTCGCAGGAAGTCGACGTCGCGATCCTCGAGGTCGATCAGGTCAAGCGCCGCATCTCGCTCGGTCTCAAGCAGACCCTGCGCAATCCGTGGGAGGTCTTCGCCGAGACCCACCCGTCGGGTTCGGTGGTCGAGGGCGAGGTCAAGAACAAGACCGAGTTCGGTCTCTTCCTGGGTCTCGAAGGCGACATCGACGGCATGATCCATCTCTCCGATCTCGACTGGAACCGTCCGGGCGAGCAGGTCATCGAAGAATACAAGAAGGGCGATATGCTTCAGGCTGTCGTTCTCGATGTGGACGTCGAGAAGGAGCGCATCTCGCTCGGCCTGAAGCAGCTTGGCGGCGATCCCTTCGTGGATGCCGGCGAGTTCAAGAAGGGCCAGGTCGTCACCTGTGAGGTGATCRAGGTCAAGGAAGCCGGTCTCGACGTCAAGATCACCGGCACCGACATGACCACCTTCATCAAGCGCGCCGAAATCGCACGCGAGCGCTCCGAGCAGCGCCCCGAGCGCTTCGCGGCTGGCGAGAAGGTCGATGCCCGCGTCATCCTGTTCGACAAGAAGGCTCGCAAGATCCAGGTGTCGATCAAGGCGCTGGAAATGGCCGAAGAGAAGGAAGCGATCGCTCAGTTCGGCTCGTCCGACTCCGGCGCCTCGCTTGGCGACATCCTCGGCGCGGCCCTCAAGAAGGCCAGCACCGAGAAGAAGTGATCTTCGGGCCGCGTCTCGCGGCCTGACACATCCATCAGCCCGCGCGGAGAAATCCGCGCGGGCTTTTGTTTCGGCGAAAGGAAGCGGCATGAACGACATCGCGATCGGCATCGATTTCGGCACCACCAACAGCGTGGTCGCCCTGGCACGGCCGGATGGTTCGGTCTCGACCCGCAGCTTTGCGACGAAGCAGGGCGCCGTCGACGCCTACCGCTCGGCGCTGATGTTCTGGCGTGAGGGCCGGCCGCCGCAGGCCCGTGTCGTGCATGTCAGCGGACCTGATGCGCTCGACATGGCGCTGGGCATGACGACCGAGCATCGCTTTCTGCAATCGCTGAAGACGCATCTGTCCAGCCGCGCCTTCCAGGAGACGCGCCTGTTTGGAAAGCTGTATCGGCTCGAGGACCTGATCGGCGTCTTCCTCGCCGATCTCAGTGCCGGGCTCGACGATCTCTCGGAGACGCCACTGATCTCGGGCCGCCCGGTCGTCTTCGCCGGCGAGCGCCCGGACGAGGAACTGGCCGTGAAGCGCCTCTCGGCCTCCTATGCGAAGGCTGGCATGCCCAAGGTCGATTTCGCCTATGAACCGCTCGGCGCGGCCTACTGGTATGCGCGCGACCTGAAGACGCCCCAGACCATGCTGGTCGCCGATTTCGGCGGCGGCACGAGCGACTTCTCCGTGATGCGCTTCGAGCCTGGCGGGGCAGGGCGGCTGGAAGCGATCCCGCTCTCGCATGCCGGTGTCGGCGTCGCCGGTGACACCTTTGACTATCGCATCATCGAACACGCCGTTTCGCCGCGGCTCGGCAAGGGCTCGCAGTATCGTTCCTTCGAGAAGCTGCTGCCGATTCCCGCCCATTACCACGCGGCCTTCGCGCAGTGGCACAGGCTCTCGCTGATGAAGAGCCGCGAGACCATGGCCGAGCTCAAGGCGCTGATCCGCGACGCGGTCGAGCCCGGCAAGCTCGAGGATCTGCTGACCGTGATCGAATACGATCTTGGCTATGAACTCTATCGCGCCGTCTCGGCGGCCAAGGTTGCGCTGTCGTCGCAGGACGAGACCGTGCTGAACTTCCGCCAGATGGATGTCAGCATCGAGGGGACGATCCGCCGGACGGATTTCGAAAGCTGGATCGCCGAKGACGTCGCGTCGATCGAGGCGGCGCTCGATCGCGCCCTCGTCGAAGCCAAGGTCGAATCCGGTGCGATCGAGGCCGTCTTCATGACCGGCGGAACATCGCATGTCCCGGCCGTGCGCGCCCTGTTCGATCGTCGCTTCGGCTCGGAACGTGTTCACATCGGTGACGCCTTCCGGTCTGTCGCGAGCGGCCTTGCGCTATTGGCGCTCGATCGGCAAAGAGCGACGCTCGACGCCTGAGGCCGAGCGTCGCCTTGCCCCGTCGCTGCGGCGAGGCTACATCACGGGCCCAGCCAGCGTCCGTGACCACAGGAGCGTTTACCCCATGTCGTCCGATGCAGACCTGCTCGCCGACCGCCGCAACCTGCGGCGTAAGCTGACGCTCTGGCGCCTGCTCGCCGTTCTTGGCGTCATCGCGGCGGCTGTCGTCGCGGGGCTGGCCTGGAGCGGCAACGCGCCCGGTTCGACCTCCCGCGCGCATATTGCGCGGGTCACCATTTCGGGTTTCATCTCAGGGGACAGGCGCACGCTCGATCTCATCAAGTCGCTCGAGGACAGTCGGGCGTCCGCCGTCGTGGTTCGGATCGACAGTCCCGGCGGCACCACCAGCGGTTCCGAGGCCTTGCACATCGCGCTGCGCAGTCTGGCGGCCAAGAAGCCGATGGTGGCGGTCGTTGACGGGCTCGCCGCCTCGGGCGGCTATATCGCGGCCATGGGCGCGGACCGCATCGTGGCGCKCCAGACCTCGCTCGTCGGCTCGATCGGCGTGCTCTTCCAGATTCCCAATGTCGGCCGCCTGCTCGACACCGTCGGGGTCAAGGTCGAGGAGATCAAATCGAGCCCGCTGAAGGCGGCGCCGAACGGCTTTGAGCCGACCTCGCCTGAGGCGCGCGCCGCGCTGCAACGTGTGGTCGAGGATAATTACGATTGGTTCAAGCGCCTCGTCGGGGACCGCCGCAAGCTCGGAGAGACCGAGATTGCCGTCGTATCGGACGGCCGCGTCTATTCCGGCCGGCAGGCCGTCGGCCTTAAGCTGGTCGACGAGATCGGCGGCGAGCCGGAGGCGATCGCCTGGCTCGAGCGCGAGAAGAATGTCGCGAAGGATTTGCCGGTGCGTGACTGGCGCCGCCGCAACGAGGCCTCCGCCTTTGGTCTGTGGAGCGCTGGCGAGGCGATGGCCCGCGCAGCCGGTCTGGAATCGCTGGCCGTGATCCTTGCGCGGGCTGCCGATCAGCCGGTTGGCCTGCGGCTTGACGCGCMCTTGGCGCTCTGGCAGCCTGTCGCCGAAAAGTGATGTTGATACAATCGGTTATATTGGACACATGATAAAATCTGAACTCGTTCAACGCATCGCCGAGCGCAACACTCACCTCTACCAGCGCGATATCGAGAACATCGTCACGGCTATCCTCGACGAGGTCGTCAAGGCGCTGGGGCGTGGTGACCGTGTCGAACTGCGCGGCTTTGGTGCATTCTCCCGCAAGGCCCGCGCCGCAAGGGTCGRCCGCAACCCTCGCACCGGCGATGCGGTCGAGGTCGAAGAGAAGTTCGTGCCGGTCTTCAAGACCGGCAAGGAGCTTCGCCAGAGGCTGRACGGCAAGCACTGACATCCAGCCGGATGTCAGGCTCGCTCGTGCGGCACGCGAGGAAAAATCCATGAAAGCTTTCTTCAAGGCGCTGATCCTCGTGCCGGTCGCCTTGGCGATCGTCCTCTTCTCGATCGCGAACCGGGGCCCGGTGCGGGTCTCGCTCGATCCGTTCAGCCGCGACGCGCCGACGCTGGCCTTCGATCTTCCGCTCTTCGCCGTGGTTCTGGCCGCGATTGCTGCGGGGGTCCTGATCGGCGGCCTCGCCTCATGGATCGCGCAGGGCAAGCATCGCAAGGCGGCGCGACGCAATCGTCGCGAGGCCGAGGCTCTGCGCAGCGAGGCGCAGTCATTGCGGGCCGCTGTGCCCGATTCCGCCCTGCCGGCTCTGACCAGCCGCAACAACTGATTGACGAAAGACAGATGCGCGTTATCCCCGCGGCGGAGATCGACCGCCTTCTCACTTTCCCCGCCTTGATCGATGCGCTGGATGGAGCCTTTCGCGGCGACATCGTCACGCCTGTGCGCCATCACCACGAGATCGAACGGCCGGCCGATCATGCCACGCTTCTGCTGATGCCGGCCTGGACCGGGCCGACCGCGCCGGAGGCTTTCCTCGGCACCAAGGTCGTCACGGTCTATCCGTCGAACGGCTCGCTGAGCCTGCCGAGCGTGATGGGCACATACTTGCTCATGAACGGTTCGACGGGCGCGCCGCTCGCCGCGCTTGATGGCGCGCGCCTCACGGCCTGGCGGACGGCCGCGGCCTCCGCGCTCGCCGCACGCAAGCTCGGGCATCCCCATGGCAAGCGCATGCTGATGGTCGGCTCGGGCGCGCTGGCGCCTTTCCTGATCAAGGCGCACGGTGCCGTGCGCGATTTCGAGGATATCGCCATCTGGGGCCGCCGGCGCGAGGGAAGCGAGGCGGTGGTGGAAGCCCTGGCCGCGGAGGGTATTACCGTGCGCGTCAGCGACGACCTCGAGGGCGACGCACGGCAGGCCGACCTGATTTCCTGCGCGACTCTGTCGCGAGAGCCCATTGTCATGGGCCGCTGGCTGAAGCGCGACGCCCATCTCGACCTCGTGGGCGCCTTCAATCTGTCGATGCGCGAGGCCGATGACGAGGCTCTGCACCGTGCGCGCGTCTTCATCGACACTGAAGCCGCCCTGGTGGAGGGCGGGGATGTGGCGGTCGCGATCAAGGCCGGTGCTTATGAGGCGGACAAGGTCGCCGGCACGCTGGCTCAACTGTGCCGCGGCGAAGTCGCCGGGGCCAATGAGGACGGCGAGATCACGCTGTTCAAGTCGGTCGGTACCGCGATCGAGGATCTCGCCGCGGCCATGCTGGTCTGGCACCTCGCCAATCCTAGCTGAATCCCGTCAGACACGGACGGGCACGCCCCCGATTGCACCTAGCAGCCAAAGCACCAGAACGACCATCAGAACGACGCCGACKACACCGCCGAGGCCGGCATTGCCGTAGCTGCGATGGCCATAATACCCGCCGCCGCCGAGCAGCAGGATGACCAGCAGAACGATAACGAGTGTAGACATGACGCGCCCCTCTCCCTGTCGCATCGCGCTGCCGCGATGCGACAGGATGCGACAGGGAAACGTCTGGGGTGTACCGAGAGTTCCCCAGGAGTGCCGCTTACTCCACCTTGACGCCGACCTCGCGGATCAACTCGCCCCACTTCTTCATTTCCGCCTGCAGAAAGGCGCCGAGCTCTGCCGATGTGTTGCCGACGGGTTCGGCCGCCAGAAGGTCCATCTTGGCCCGAAGCGCTGGATCGGCGAGCCCGGCCTTGGTGTCGGCATGGATCTTGTCGATGACGGCCTGCGGGGTCTTTGCCGGAGCGAAGAGCGCGAACCAGGAGGAGACATCGAAGCCCGGAACGACGTCGGCAATCGGCGCGAATTCCGGAGCGGTCGCCGAGCGCCTCGCCGTGGTGATGCCGAGGCCGCGGATCGACCCCGAGCGGACATGGGGCAGCGCCTGGGTGATGTTGTCGAAGATCAGGTCGACCCGCCCGCCGATCAGGTCCTGCGTTGCCTGCGCGGTTCCGCGATAGGGCACGTGGACCATCTTGGTGCCGGTCAGCTTCTGGAACAATTCGCCGGAGAGATGGACCGAGGTCCCGACGCCGGATGAGGCATAGGTCAACTTGCCGGGATTGGCCTTGGCATAGGCGACGAGCTCAGCCGTGTCCTTGACCGGGAGATCCTTGTTGACGACCAGCAGGTTCGGCACCAGCGCAACCATGGTGATGGGGGCAAGATCCTTGGCCGGGTCGTAGTTCAGCTTGGCGTAGAGATACTGGTTCGTCGCCATGCCGACGGAGACGATCAGGAAGGTGTCGCCATTGGGCTCCGCCTTGGCGACGACATCGGTGCCGATATTGCCACCGGCACCGGGCCGGTTCTCGACGACGATGTTTGTGCCCCATGCCTGGCCGAGCTTGTCGGCGACGAGGCGCCCAAGCACGTCCGTCGCTCCCGCTGGCGGGAAGGGCACGACGAGTTTCAGCGTCCGGCCCTGCGGCCAGGAGCCCTGCGCAAAGCTCGCCGTGCCGGGCAAGGCCAGGCTTGCACCAAGCCCTCCAAGCAGCGCGCGGCGGTTGATCGTGGTGTCCGTCATCAGCGTTATCTCCTCCCATGGGCGCGCGATCTTCTTCTGGGCGAAGGCGCCCGATCGCTGCGTAGCCAAGGCTGCAACCCTGCGTAGGCGTTGTCCATGCCTGATACGTGTGACGTTTCTCGTGCTTGACCTGATCTCCAAAACCCGGCGTTCTCGGGCGATGCAGAGCACGAATCGCCCGCTCCTGGCCCTGTCCGCCTTGCTCCTGGCCGCGCTGACGGCACCGGTCGTGCATGCGCAGTCGACTGCGGAGGAGGAAGCGAAGCGCCGGACGGCCAATATCGCGGCCTTTCCCGAGGCGGCGCGTGCCCTGTTCGGGCAGAAGACGACGCCGGCCAGCATGCAGGCCCGTGCCATCGGCTCCTATGCGAGGGGGTGTCTTGCCGGTGCGACGACGATGCCGGTCGACGGCGAAAGCTGGCAGGTGATGCGGCTGGCCCGGAACCGCAATTGGGGCCATCCTGCGCTGATTTCCTATCTGGAGACGCTTGCCCGCAACGTCCCCAGGATCAACGGCTGGCCCGGCCTGCTGGTTGGCGACATCTCCCAGCCGCGCGGCGGCCCGATGCTGACCGGCCATGCTTCGCACCAGATCGGCCTCGATGCCGATGTCTGGCTCACGCCGATGCCGAAGCAGCGCCTCGACAGTGACGCGCGCGAGAATATGTCGGCGGTGAACATGGCGCGAGCCGACTGGCGCGATGTCGACCCGAAGAACTGGACGCCCGCCCATACCAGGCTGATCAAGTCCGTGGCTGCCGAAGCGCGTGTCGAGCGCATCTTCGTCAATCCCGCGCTCAAGGTTGCATTGTGCCGCGAGGCTGGTGCGGATCGCTCATGGCTCGAGAAGGTCAGGCCGATGTGGGGCCATAACTACCATTTCCATATCCGGCTGAGCTGTCCGGCGGGAATGGAGGGGTGCTCCGGCCAGGAGCCGCCGAATTTTGGCGACGGCTGCGGCGCGGAACTGACCGGCTGGGTCGAGCGGCAATACAAGGCGATCTTCAATCCGCCCAAGCCGCGCCCGGGACCGAAGCCCAAACCGAAGCCGCCGATGTCCGTCGATGCATTGCCGGCGGAATGTCGGCAGGTGCTGGTCTCGCGCTGACGCTGCCCTCAGTAGCGCCGGCCGCCGCCGGTTTGCGCCCGGCCGTAAGCGAAGGGGTCGTTGCCTGGCGAGATCTGCGGCTGTGCCTGCTCCTCGCCCTGCATGTCCATGACGCCATTGCCCTCATCATCGCCTACGATCAGTTCTTCGGCCGGCGGGACGGAGCCCGGCAGCCTCAGCGGGCCTTGCGCCGCGCTCGGTGGTGTCTCCGGTCGGTAGCGCGGCGGGTTGAGCGGCTGCTCGTCGAGATAGCGCCGCTGTGCATCGAGGCTCTGGCCGCCTTGATGGTTTGCGACCGGATAGCCGCCGTTGACCGCGCCGGGGGGGCGCAAGCCGTCGCTGGGCTGCCGTAGCATGCTGCCTGAGGCGCCTGCCACCATGGGTGGGAGGTTGTCGCGCATGGACTTCTGCGCGGTCGAATAGGTGCGTGCCGGGTCCGGCGGCGGCAGGTTGTAGTTCGGGGTGTATTTGATCACCGGCTTGCAGATCTGCCGGCCCTTGGCGTGGCGCGCCAGATCGATGTGGAAGTGATCGTAGTGGAACATGTCCGCACCCGGCCCGAGCACGGTCGAAAACTGCTGGCAAGCGCCGACGAAAACCTCGCGCAGGAAGGCCTGCTCTTCAGGCGAGCCGTGCCAGCCGTCCTTGACGGTGATGTTGCGCCCGTCATTCAGCCGGAAGGAGAACACGTCGACGGCATTGCCGAAGGCATGCTCGGATGTGCGGCTGGTGCCGGTGCCGTTGTTCATCGCCCGGCAGGAATAGGAGCCTGCCCTGAGCTCGATCACCTGCGCGCCGAGTACGTTCTGCGCCGCTGGTTGCACCACTTCGGCCAGCCACTTGTCGGTGGTGGCGACGATGGGGCAACCGAGCGTGGCATTGCTGGTGAGGTGAACCGAGCCACCCGAGAAGGCGGAGACACGGAGCGGCCTGGTCATGCCGCAGGTGCCCGGCCCGTCGATCGGCTTCTCGCGCAGGCTGACATAGGACGAGAGCGGGACCTGACGGGAGGCCATGCAGGCGGCTTCCGCCTGGTCGCGCCAGGCGGCACGCTGTGCTTTCTGGAACTTGCCGCAGCCGGCAAGTCCAGTGGCGCCGATGACGCCGAGCGCGAAGAGGGCGAGATGAACGCGTCGCATGACCGATCAAATGCGACCCGGTTGGTGAACGGTTTCTCAACCCAGTGAGCCCCGTACGCCACAGGCGGATTAACTTTKGAGCGGCGGTTAACGAGTGGTTAGCGGGCCAGTCCGGCCTGACCTAAGGCGATCCGGCGCATCGACGTCATGCGCCAAGGGGGATGTCCGGCGGTATCGCAGCGCGCTGAAATCATGCCAGCATCTGCTCTCAGCATCGGCCCCTAAAAGTGGAATGCAGTTTTTGGGAAAGCCGATGCAACGCAGAAGACATCGGCCCCTAAACGTGGAACGCGGTTTTCGGGAAAGCCGATGCAGACACAGGTGGTTGGATCATCGATCCGACGATCCAACCAAAGCCAGCCCTTCGAGGATCTCGCATGCTGTCCGTTCGCGCCATTGCCCATCAGGTTTCCAGCGGCGCCGTGAGCGCGTCGGCCGCGCTGGCCGATTGCGCCACCCGCATCGCTGCCAAGGAGCCCGACATTCGCGCCTTCGCCAGTCGGCCCGAACGGCTGGAGCCCGGCTCCGGCCCGCTCGCGGGGGTCGCATGCGGCGTCAAGGACATCATCGACACCGCCGATCTGCCGACCGGCATGGGCTCCCCGATCTATGATGGCTGGCAACCGCGCGCCGACGCGCCGATCGTGATGGCGCTCAAGGCCGCCGGGGCGACAATCGCGGGCAAGACCCACACCACCGCCTTTGCCTTCCTCGATCCGGCGCCGACGCGCAATCCGCATGATCTTACCGCGAGCCCGGGAGGGTCGTCGGCAGGTTCGGCGGCGGCGGTCGCAGCCGGTATGATCCCCTTGGCGATCGGTACGCAGACCGGGGGCTCGGTCATTCGGCCCTCGTCCTATTGCGGTGTCGCAGGCATCAAGCCGTCCTATGCGTTGCTGCCGACCGTCGGCATCAAGCCCTTCTCCTGGTCGCTCGATACCGCCGGGCTGATGGCAGCGAGCGCCGACGATCTGGGTTTTGCACTCGCGGCCCTGACGGGCCGGCCTGAGCTGGACGCTGACATGGCGAGGCTGGAGGGCTCGCGGATCGGCGTGACGCGCCAGCCCTTTGCCGGGGAGCCGGAGGCGGGTTCCGAAGCCGCGCTGGCCGCGGCTCTCGCTCTTGTCGCGAAGGCGGGAGCGACCGTGGTCGAGCTCGCGACGCCGCGGGCCCTGGTTGAAGCCTTCCACGCMCATGGCCCGCTGCAGGATTTCGAGGCCGCGCAGGCGCTCTCCTGGGAGTATCGCAACCATCGCGGCGTGATCCCGCCCAAGCTCTCGGCCTATCTCGATGCGGCGGGAGCCGTTTCGCCGACGCAGTATGACGACGCGCGTGCGCTATCGCGCCGCGGGCGTGATGCCTGCCGTGACCTCTTCGCCGGGGTCGACGTCGTCGTGAGCTATGCCGCGCCAGGCGAAGCGCCGGATACGCTGGGCTCGACCGGCGATTCCCGCTTCAACCGATTGTGGACTTTGCTCGGCACGCCATGCCTGACGATTCCAGTGACGACGGGGCCTCGCGGATTGCCGGTGGGGGTTCAGATCATCGGTCGTTTCGGAGCGGATGAGCGCGTMATCGCTGTGGCGAAGGCTTTGGAAAGACTTGTCGTCTCAAGGAGATGATCTTCTTTGTCCACAAATCAAATCAATGATTTAATGAAGTGTTAGGGATACAATAGGCTCTGCCACGCCGCCGTCATGAGGCAGCCCCCTTGCGGCCATCGTCAGTTCTGCTAGCTTCGGTGACAGGTCAATGACAAAGGAGGATGCGATGAGCCTCACGCTGAGTCTCGACCGGTTGGCGATGGGCGCGGCCTTTGTGTTCATGATCGCCATCGTGTTGGGGGCGTTCTGACTGCCGTCAGTCTTAAGTCGAATGGACCGCAAGAGCGTTTGAAAAAAGACGCCGCCGAACACGGGTTCGGCGGCGTTTTTCTTATGCCGGAATGGGTCGATCAGCTTTCCGGGCAGGGATTCTCCGTGATCTGCCAGGACATCATGTTGATGACCCGGCCGCATTCGGCGAGCCGCCGCCCCTGCGTCGTCTTGATGCAGGCGGTCAGCCCTTCCGCAATCTTCCGTCCGTCGCTCCAGCAGAAGCAGAGCGGCTCGGGCGCCTGCGCGAGCCGCGGTGGATCGAGGGCGACAGCCGGTTCACCCGCTCTCGGTGCAGTGAACGGGGCAAGTGTGAGCAGCGTGGCAAGGGCGAGGCAGCGCAGCGCGTGCGGTGCTTTCTGGCGCGGCCTCCGTGACATCCGGATCATGGCACACTCCTTCGCCGGCCCGCGCACGGGCGATTGGGCGAATGAGCCAGTTTAGCACGGCTCCGGGCCCCGCATGAAACATTGATTATTATTTTGGCTCACGCGCTTGGCCGCCCCGACCTTGCGCAAGGGCAGGGCGCGCGCCATATTTCGCGGCAGCGGGCCCAACGGGGGCTCCGGGAGGAACCATGTCACTGATTTCACTTGCTCGGCGTGGCCGGGTCGTCGCCGTGGTCGCTGGTGCGCTTTTGCTCGTTCCCGTGCTGGCCGAGGCTCGTCCTGGTGGCGGCAAGGGTTTCGGCAGCCGCGGCACGCGTACCAATTCGGCTCCGGCCCCGACGAATACAGCGCCGACGGGCGCACAGCCTTTCCAGCGTAGCGCTGCTCCGACGCCGTCTCCGTCGATGGCGGGTCCGGCCGCTGGCGCGGCGGGTGCTGCCGCACAGGCGGCGCGTCCGTCCATGGCACGTAACCTGATGATGGGCGTCGGCGCCGGCCTGCTCGGCGCTGGCCTGTTCGGCATGCTTTCGGGCTCGGGCTTCTTCAGCGGCCTGGCTTCGCTGGCCGGCATCTTCGGCTTCCTGTTGCAGATCGCGCTGATCGGCGGCCTGATCTTCCTCGCGATGCGCTTCTTCCGGCGCCGGTCCGAGCCGCAGCTCGCCACCGCTGGCGGACCGATGTCGCGTGAGGCCGCCCAGCCTCAGCCGAATCCGCGCATGTCTGCGATGGGCGGCCTCGGTGGCGGCGCGCCGCGCGCGGCGTCCAAGCCGGTCGAGATCACGCTCGCGGGCGAGGATTTCAGCAGCTTCGAGCGGCTGCTCGGCGAAGTGAACACGGCCTATTCGAACGAGAACCAGCAGGTTCTCCGCGAGAAGCTGACGCCCGAAATGGCCGGCTATTTCGCTGATGACATTGCCGAGAACGCCGCCAAGGGGCTGGTTGATCGGGTCTCCAACGTCAAGCTGCTGCAGGGCGATCTCTCGGAAGCCTGGCGGGAGGACGATTTCGAGTTCGCAACCGTTGCGATGCGCTTCAGCCTGATCAACGCGCTGACCGAGCGMGCCACCGGTCGCATCGTCGAGGGCAATGCGACCGTCCCGCAGGAGGTCACGGAACACTGGACCTTCGTGCGCTCGCGCGGCGGTGACTGGAAGCTCTCGGGCATCCAGCAGGCTGCCTGACGCGACAGGCATCGTAGCAAGGATCGACGGCCGGGAGCTTCCCCGGCCGTTTTCGTTTCGGCGCTGTGCGGGCCGGTCTTGTCGCCTTGTTCGAGCATCCACCCGGGGACGAAGGCAGAGTGGTTTCGCGTGATGCGGTGATGCTCTATAGCCGCTGCGTCACCATCCTCGACTGGTCAGGAGCTTCCCCTCATGAGCGACATGCGTCTCGTCGTTGTCGGCGCCGCCGGGCGCATGGGGCGAATGCTGATCAAGGCGATCACCGAGGCCGAGGGCTGCACCGTTTCGGCCGCGATCGAGCGTTCGGGCTCCGCTGCGCTGGGGCAGGATGCCGGCATTCTGGCGGGCTTGCCTGCACTGGGGGTGCCGGTGACCGACGATGCGCTGCCGGCCTTCGTTGAAGCTGAGGGCGTGCTGGATTTCACGGCGCCTGAGGCCACGGTCGCTTTTGCGGCCCTCGCCGCGCAGGCCCGCATCGTCCACGTCGTCGGGACCACGGGTATGGAGCCGGTCCATCTCGCCAAGCTCGAGGCGGCTGCGCGCCATGCTGCGATCATCCGCTCCGGCAATATGAGCTTGGGCGTGAACCTGCTGGCAGCCCTGGTCCGCAAGGTTTCTGCCACGCTGGGTACGGACTGGGATATCGAGATCGTCGAGATGCATCACCGGATGAAGGTCGATGCGCCATCGGGCACGGCGGTGCTGCTCGGCGAGGCCGCGGCACAGGGGCGGGATGTCTCTCTCGCTGAGACCCGCGTCGCCTCGCGCGATGGCCATACCGGCGTCCGCCCTCCCGGCGCGATCGGGTTTGCGGCGTTGCGCGGCGGCACCGTCGTTGGCGATCACAAGATCATCTTCGCTGGTGCGGGCGAGCGGCTGGAACTKGCGCATGTCGCCGAGGACCGTGGCCTGTTTGCGCAAGGCGCGGTCAAGGCGGCGCTCTGGGGCAGGGGGCGTAAGCCCGGCCTCTACTCGATGGCTGACGTCCTCGGCCTCGATACCCTGTGACGGCGCGCCCGTGACCAGGCTTGCCGTCGCTCCCGGCGTATTTCATTGGCCGGGCTATCTTTCACCCCAGATGCAGTCGGCGCTGCTGGCCGAACTGCGCGAGGTTGCCCGGCAGGCGCCATTCTTCTCACCGCGGATGCCGAAGACCGGCAAGCCGTTCTCCGTGCGAATGACCAATTGCGGCTCGCTGGGATGGGTGTCGGATCTGGCCGGCTATCGTTACCAGGCCCAGCATCCCGAGACCGGCGCGCCCTGGCCGCCGATGCCGGCCGTGTTGCTCGATGCCTGGCGTGCGCTTGCCTGTTACCCGCACCCTCCTGAGGCCTGCCTGGTCAATTTCTACGAGGCGAGCGCGAAGATGGGCCTGCACCAGGATCGTGACGAGCGGGAGTTC
The DNA here is from genome assembly GCF_056396265.1 of Allobosea sp. 05T422_2. NCBI lineage: Bacteria > Pseudomonadati > Pseudomonadota > Alphaproteobacteria > Hyphomicrobiales > Alloboseaceae > Allobosea > Allobosea sp. 05T422_2. The sequence goes on from NZ_JBFTLD010000111.1 coordinate 15,680, forward strand.
GACGCGCCGGTGCTGTCGCTGTCGCTCGGCGACACGGCGGTCTTCAGGATCGGCGGCACGGAACGCGGCAGCAAGACCGTCTCGCTGAAACTTGCCTCGGGCGATGCATTGCTTTTCGGTGGCGAGGCGCGCCTTGCCTATCACGGGATCGACAGGATACTGGCGGGCTCGTCAGCCCTGCTGCCGCAGGGGGGGCGGATCAATCTGACCTTGCGGCGCGTGACGAAGCCAGGAGGGTGATCGGGGTGAGGCTGATCAGGCAGAACCTGAGCCAGGCAGATTCGGAAACGACCAGCCGAGCAGGATCGAGCCGGCGCGCAAGCCAAATCCGGCTGCTATGCCCCCGAGCATTACCAGGAGCGGGCTGACGCCGAGACCGGACAGGAACGCCGTCATGGTTGCCCCAGTCGCCGCCGCCGTAACGTAGAAATCCCGGCTCCATAGCACCATTGGCCTGTCGCCGGCGAGGATGTCGCGCAGGATGCCGCCGAAGGAGGCGGTCACCGCTCCCAGCGCCACCGCCGAGAGGACCGGGACGCCGGCCATCAGCGCCTTCTGCGTGCCGACGACCGCGAAAAGCGCAAGCCCCGCGGCATCGGCCCAGACGAGCATGCGCTTGCCCATCCAGCCATCAAGCGTGCCGGGACGAAAATAGGCCGTTGCCCAGGCCGCAAGCGCGACGATCGTGCAGACGATCACGTCCGACGGCGCCTGCACCCAGCCGACGCCGCGGTCGAGCACGAGATCGCGCAAGGTGCCGCCGCCGACGCCAGTGACGGTCGCAAGCAGGATGAACCCGAACGGATCCATCCCCTTGCGGACCGCGACCAGCGCTCCCGTCAATGCGAAGACGGCAACGCCGGCAACCTCCAGCACGGTTCAGTGGCCTGTATTGGTGTCGCCGCCGGCCTCGGCCGAAGGCGCCTTCGGAGCGCCGGCGGAGACGCCCACCAAGGCCGGCCGCAACACGCGCTCGCCGATCTTGTAGCCGGTCTGCACGACCTTCGAGACAAGGCCCTTGGCGATGCCGGCGTCGGGCGCCTCGAACATTGCCTGGTGCAGATGTGGGTCGAACTTCTCGCCATGGGGGTCGATGCGGCGCACGCCATGGCGTTCCAGGGTCTTCAGCAGTTCGCGTTCGGTGAGCTCGACACCTTCGACCAACGCCTTCAGGGCCGCTTCGCCCTCGGTGCGAGCGGTCTCCGGCAGGCTCTCAAGCGCGCGGCGCAGATTGTCGGCCGAACCGAGCAGGTCTCGCGCAAAGCTCGTCACCGCATAGGCCTTGGCGTCGGCAATCTCTCGCTCGGTGCGCCGACGCAGGTTCTCCATGTCGGCCAGGGTGCGCAGCAGCTTGTCCTTGAGGTCGTTGCGCTCGGCTTCGACCTGCCCGAGCTGGGCTTCGAGCCCGGACTCGAGCGGGGCCGGCTCGTTTGCCTCTTGGGCGGCCATCTGGGCGGCCATGTCCGGCTTCGGTTCGTCGGTCGCAGGGTTCCGCGTCATCGCCTCATCCAATTCAAATCATGGGGCTGGTCGTCACTCGGGAGCGCGACAGCGTTCGAGGCCGATATCGGCCTTGTGGTCCGCGAAATCAAGCACGGGCGGGCACGCGCGTCTTTCCGCCCTGCGCCTTCTCGTGGTCAAAAGCGAAAACCTCCAGCAGTGCCTTGCGGATGCTGAGCTGCCGCGCCGTGCCGGTGATCTTGGCGTTGGTCAGGTCGGTCACGTAGAAAACGTCGACGGCCTTCTCGCCGAACGTGGCGATATGGGCCGAGGCAATATTGAGGTTGAGCTTTCCGATCGCGGTGGTGAGATCGTAGAGCAGGCCCGGGCGGTCGAGGCCGGAAACCTCCAGGACAGTGTGCCGGGTCGAGAGCACGTTGTCGATGATCACCTCCGGCGCGACCTGGAAAGTGGCGCCACGCGGCGGCGGCGCGCGGCGCTGCGCCACCAGATCGGCGATCTTGATCTCGCCCTTCAGCGCCCGTTCGATCGCGGCGGCGATGCGGCCGGCCCGGCGTAGCTCGTCGTCATCGCGCTCGAACGCGCGCGAGATGAAGATGGTATCGAGCACGAGGCCGTCGGTAGTCGTGAAGATCTGGGCGTCGACGATGTTGCCGCCGGCCGCGGCGCAGGCGCCGGTGACGATGGCGAGCAGGCGCGGATGGTCGGGCGCCAGAATGGTCAGCTCCGTGATGCCGCGGAACTGGTCTGTCTCGACCAGGGTTGCCGTGGTGCGCCCTTCAGCCTCGGCCCCGCGCAGGAAGCGCGCCTGCTTCTCCTGACGCGGCAGGTCGACCTTGATCCAGTAGGGCGGGTAATGGCGCGCGAGATAGGCCTCGCGTTCCTCCTCGTCCCAGTCGGCCAGCGCCGCCCTCAGCGCATCCTGTTTCTGTTCGACGCGCGCGCGGCGCTCGATGCCGGAATGACCGCCGGCCAGCACGATTTCGGTCTCATAGTAGAGCGTGCGCAGGAGTTGGCCCTTCCAGCCGTTCCAGACGCCGGGCCCGACCGCCTTGATATCGGCAACCGTCAGGATGAGGAGGAGCTTCAGCCTTTCGAGGGTCTGCACGGTGGCCGCGAAGCTCTCGATCGTCTTGGGGTCGCCGAGGTCGCGGCTCTGGGCGACGGTCGACATGTCGAGATGGTGCTGGACCAGCCAGGCGACCGTCTCGGTCTGCGCCTCGCTGAGCCCGAAGCGTGGGCAAAGCTTGCGCGCGATCCGGCTGCCGGCTTCCGAATGATCTTCCGGCTTGCCCTTGGCGATATCGTGCAGAAACAGCGCGACATAGAGCGCCCGGCGGTTGGTGATGGTCGGGAAGATCGAGTTCGAGAGCGGATGCTCCGCCTCGAGCGCACCGGCCTCGATTTCGGAGAGAACGCCGATCGACCGGATCAGATGCTCGTCGACGGTGTAGTGGTGATACATGTTGAACTGCATCATCGCGACGACGCGCCCGAATTCGGGCACGAAGCGGCCGAGCAGCCCCGACTCGTTCATGCGGCGCAGCACCGCCTCCGGCGCGCGCCGCGACGTCAGGATATCGAGAAAGATCCGGTTCGCTTCGCGGTCGTTGCGCAAATGCGGCGTGACCAGTTTGAGGGATTGCGTCACCAGGCGGCTTGCATCGGGATGAATGGCGACGTCGTTTCGGCTGGCGATCTCATAGAGCCTGAGCAGGTTGATCGGGTCGCGCTTGAAGGCGTCGCCGTCGACGACGTTGAGCCGCTGGCTCTTCAGCGTGAAGTCGGGATGGCCGAGCGCACGCACCTGCCGCCGCTTGGTGAAGGTGCCGAGCAGGCTAGACAGGCTCGCCCGCGGCTTCTGCTGGCGCGCCTCGAGGGCGGCGCAGACGATCGCGGTCAGGTCGCCGACATCCTTCGCCACCAGGAAATAGGCCTTCATGAAGCGCTCGACCGGGGCCTGGCCGCTGCGGCCGGCATAGCCGATCGCCGTCGCTACCTGCCGCTGCAGGTCGAAGGAAAGGCGCTCCTCTGCCCGGCCTGTGATGAAATGCATCCAGCAGCGCACCCGCCAGAGGAACTCCTCCGAGCGCTGGAACATCAGCAGTTCCTTGCGGTCGAACAGCCCGGCGGTGACCAGTTCATCGGCGTCATGGACGCGGTAGGCGTATTTGGCGATCCAGAACAATGTGTTGAGGTCGCGCAGGCCGCCCTTGCCGTCCTTGACGTTGGGCTCGACGAGATAGCGCGATGATCCCGCGCGGCGCACGCGTGCTTCGCGTTCGGCAAGCTTGGCTTCGGTGAAGGCGGGCGCCGAGCCTTCGACCACCTCGGCGTCGAAGCGGTGCACCATCTCGTCGAAGAGCGCCCGGTCGCCGGTGAGGAAGCGGGCCTCGAGCAAGGCGGTGCGGATCGTCATGTCGGCGCGCGCTTCGCGGATGCAGTCGTCGACCGAGCGCACGGAATGGCCGACCTTCAGCTTCAGGTCCCAGAGGGGATAGAGCATCGCTTCGACCACGCTCTCGCCCCAGGCCGTCTGCTTGTGCGGGAACAGGAAGAGCAGGTCGACATCCGATCCTGGCGCCAGTGTACCGCGGCCATAGCCGCCGACGGCGACGACCGCGATCCGCTCGGAGGAGGACGGGTTTACGGCGGGGTAGAAGTGCTCGCTCGCCGCCACATGCAGGCAGCCGACGATGCCGTCCATCATCGCCGACAGGCGCTGGGCACAGGCGAGGCCATTGCGCTCCTCGCTCAGGATTTCCTTGGCGGAGGCGTGACCTTCCTCGAGTGTATGGCGCAGGCAGGCGACCAGTTCCTGCCGCAGATCGGCGGCCGATGCCTTGCGCATCTTGCCCGCCAGCCGGGCAACGGCGGCGGCAGGGTTCGCCAGCACCTCCGCGAGGGCAAAGTAAGGGGTATCGGCGCTGATCGACACGGACGGCATGACCTTCGGATATCGCGCAGGACGGCTTCGAACCAAGCCGCTCGTAACATGGTGACGGGATTCCCAGAAACCAGAAATTACACGCAACAGAACGTGTATTATATCATTTAACAGTCTATCTGAGTTTGTTTGACAAACAGAACGATCGGACCTAGAAAGAGGACACGCGCCGATTTGAGCCACCAGCTTGCGGGCGCGAAACAAGTGCAGCTAAAGCGTGGGGTAGGAT
>NZ_JBFTLD010000112.1:0-20283 GCF_056396265.1 Allobosea sp. 05T422_2
GGATAAAATGGACCGTTCGCGATGGTCCGGAATGCCGTAGAGTCTCCTTGCTGGCCACAAGACAGCGAAGCATCGGATTAAGCCTTCCGAGAGCATTTTGAGCTAATCGCAAGYCGGGACCGGGAGGTGAGTATTGCTCCGGTCTGAGTAGAGGTAGCGTGTGATGGGCACTTTCGATGTGCGTGACCTGATCCAGGCCGACGCGGCCGGAGCATCAGATCCAGCCGGCGGGAGCAAGACGGGTTCGACCCGCGCTTTCCATCCCCTGGCCGAACGCATCGCGGCGATGCCGGTCAAGCCGACACTCTCCCCGGTCCTGATCGAAGGCCTGGTGCGCCTGTTCGACGTTCTGGCCATCGTCAGCGTGGCAGGGCTGGTCTACTGGTTCTATGTCGCGGGCACCACCAGCAGCACCCTTCTCTATCAGATCACCGTTCTCCTGGTGAGCGTCGGCGCACTCGCCGCCTTCCAGGCGCTGCATCTCTACCATATAGGCGCTTTGCGCCATTTCGTCCCGACGGCTGCCCGGCTCGTCGCGGGCTGGACCATGCTGTTCCTGATCGCACTCGCCGCCTTCTTCTTCATGAAGGTCGGAAGCCAGTTTTCCCGGGTCTGGCTGGCTGGCTTCTATGGCGGCGGTCTCGCAGCCCTGCTCGGCGAGCGCCTTCTCGTGACGATGGCCGTGCGCCGGCTGACACGCACGGGACGGCTCGAGCGGCGCACGGCCATCGTCGGCGGCGGCGCTGCGGGCGAAGCGTTGATCAAGGCGCTCGAAGCGGAAAAGGACTCCGGACTGCAGATTTGCGGCGTCTTCGACGATCGCAACGACGATCGCTCGCCCGATCTCGTCGCCGGCTATCCAAAGCTCGGCACGATCGACGACCTTGTCGAGTTCGCCCGCCGCACCAAGCTCGACCTGGTGATCTTCACCCTGCCGATCTCGGCGGAGGGACGCATCCTGCAGATGCTGCGCAAGCTCTGGGTTCTGCCGATCGACATCCGTCTCTCCGCCCATATGTCGAAGCTGCGGCTACGACCGCGCTCCTATTCCTATATCGGCGCGGTGCCGGTGCTCGATGTGTTCGACCGGCCGATCGCGGACTGGGACATCGTGGTGAAATGGCTGTTCGACAAGATCGTCGGCACCCTTGCCCTGATYGCCCTCTCGCCGGTTCTTCTGATCACGGCGATCGCGGTGAAGCTCGACTCGAAGGGGCCGGTCCTGTTCCGGCAGAAGCGCTACGGCTTCAACAACGAACAGATCGAAGTCTTCAAGTTCCGCTCGCTCTATCACGAGATGCAGGATGTTACCGCCAGCAAGCTGGTGACCAAGGATGATCCGCGCGTCACCCGCGTCKGCCGTTTCATCCGCAAGACTTCGATCGACGAGTTGCCGCAGCTCTTCAACGTGGTGTTCAAGGGCAATCTCTCGCTGGTCGGCCCCCGCCCGCATGTCGTCCACGGCAAGGCCGACAGCCGCGCCTATGAGCAGGTGGTCGACGGCTATTTCGCCCGCCACAGGGTCAAGCCGGGCATCACCGGCTGGGCTCAGATCCATGGCTGGCGCGGGGAGACCGACACCGAGGACAAGATCCAGCGCCGCGTCGAGCACGACCTGTACTACATCGAAAACTGGTCCGTGATGCTCGATCTCTACATTCTGTACAAGACGCCGATCTCGCTGCTGACCAAGTCCGAGAACGCCTATTGAGCGCGCTCGCCGACCGCGCGGGAGATGAAGGCGGCCGTCGCGGCCTGAGGGTGTCCTTGGCCTCGATCAAGCGAGGCACGCTCTGGCTGCTGACCGCCTCCAGCGGCTTCGCGCTGATCGAGCCGTCACCCTATGAATTCTTCTTCCTGCTCACGCTGTTCGTCTTCGCGCTGACAGGCATCCGCTTCTCGCAAAAGCTGCTGCCGATGGTCGTTCTGCTGCTACTCTACAATATCGGCGGCATCTTCTCGCTAATTCCGTGGATGGACGAGCCGGCCTCCGTGCGCTTCACAGCCGTCTCGGTCTACCTGATGATCACTGCGATCTTCTTCGCGGCCATCATGGCGGAGGACCCGCTCGGCCGGCTGGAAACCCTGCGCAAGGGCTATCTCTTCGCCGCCTGGTGCGCGAGCTTTGCCGGCATMCTCGGCTATTTCGACATCGCCGGCCTTTCCGACGTCTTCTCCTATGCCGGCCGCGCCTCCGGCACGTTCAAGGATCCCAATGTGCTGGGGCCCTTCCTCGTGGTGCCTATCGTCTACGCGCTGCAGCATATCCTGATTGGGCGCCTGGGCCTGATACGCGGCTTCCTGGTGATGAGCGTGCCGCTGATGGCCGTGCTGCTGGCCTTCTCGCGCGGGGCCTGGGGCAATCTGGCCGGCTCGGCCCTGATGATGGTCGGGCTGATGTTCCTGACTGCACCCAACGCTGCGCGCCGCGCCCGGATCGTGATGCTCACCCTCACTGCGCTTGGGGGCATCCTTGTCGCATTGCTGATCGCGCTCTCGTTCGAGAGCATCCGCGACATCTTCGAGATTCGCGCCAGCCTCAACCAGAGCTACGACCAGGGCGTAACCGGCCGATTCGGCAGCCAGCTGCGCTCGCTCCCGCTCCTCCTCGATGCGCCCAACGGGCTTGGCCCGTTGCGCTTCCGTTGKCATTTCCCGGAAGATCCGCACAACGTCTACATCAATGCGTTCGCCTCCTATGGCTGGCTCGGCGGCATCGCCTATCTCGGCTTGATGGTCACCACCTGCTATGTCGGCTGGCGTCTCGTCTTCAACCGCTCGCCCTGGCAGAACCACGCGATCGTGCTGTGGTCGGTGCTGTTCATCACCATCCTGCAGGGTGTCCAGATCGACACGGACCACTGGCGGCACTTCTACCTGCTGCTCGGGCTGGTCTGGGGCCTGGCAGCGCTCAAGCCGGGCAACGCTGCCGGTCAACTCCCGCGCGGACGATTGCCCGCTGGTCGGGCATAGGTCATCGGACTGGATATCGTCTCCGGTTCTCTGACCTGCCCTTCTGTGTCCGCATCGGCTTCCCCAAGACCGCAATCCATTTTTCAGGTCGGTGTCCTAGACCGGCGCCTTGCGGACCAGCACGTAGTCGTAGGTCGTCACCAGGTCCCAGCCCGTTTTCGCAGCCAGCAGGTTGAAGGCGTGGTCGATCTCCCGCAGCCCCGGCAAGCGCTCGAAATAGCCATGCCCCCAGAAGCGCTGGACGTGAACATCGCGGAATCCGGCCCGGTTGAGCATCGGCGTCAGCTGCGCGCGGCTGCCGCGGCACCAGTCGTAATGGGCCGGGAATTTTGGATCGCTGCCGTCCTGCCGACGTGCCGGAAACAGCGCGTGCAAGATGGCGCGCGAGGCGGCCTCCGGCAGGATGTGGTTCAGCGCGAAGACCGGCGCCCAGAGCGTCGGGAAGAAGGCCAGCGCCATTCCGCCTGGCGCCAGCAGCGCATGGATGTTCGTCCAGGCCCGCTCGACATCCCGGATATGCTCGAAGACCATGCGCGAGACCATCAGGTCGTAGCCGCCGCATTCGACATCAGGTTCGGACAGATCGCCAGCAATGTCGAAACGCGCCGTCCGCAGGCCGGGCGCCGACAAGGCCAACTCGTTCGCGTCGATATCATTGACGACGAGGTCCAGACCATGGCTGGCGGCTTCGGCGGCGGAGAACAGCGGGTCGCGGCCACCACCGATCTCGCAGATCCGCCTCAAGCCGAACTGTCGGGTCAGGGCGAGAATCGTCCGCTCGTAGTTCTTCCAGGCCCAGCGCGAATGCCAATCGGGCTGCAGCTCGGCGAAGAAGGTTTCGAGAGCGCGGTCCTGATTCCGTGTCGCCCTTGCGGCTGTTCCCTTCGCACCCAACGCAATCGTCGCGGTCATGCCACTCTCCACCGATCATCCGGGAGGGAGGATGTGGACGAACGGCTCTCTCCGCAATGTTTTGCTTAACATGCAGTTAATGCCGACGGTTTCGAAGCCGGAAGGCTATCGCTCAAGGGTATGCGTCCAGCCGGCTCCTGCCATGGAGCCCCTTGGCGCTTGTTCCCRGTGCACGCCGAAAGCGCAGGTGGACGTGGTTCTTTCGCGCCCCGAACCAAGGCTTGGCGCGAGATATGGCAGCGCGGCATGGCGGCGATGCAGCGCTTCTGAAAAACCCTGCGGAGAGTATGCCGAAGCGCGTTGCATCCGCGCGCCCACCCCTCTATAAGCCGCCCTGTCGGAGCGTAGCGCAGCCCGGTTAGCGCACTTGTCTGGGGGACAAGGGGTCGGAGGTTCGAATCCTCTCGCTCCGACCATAAAACCTCATGGAACCATTGAGTTGGCGAACGGCATTAAGATGCCGCGGCGCCGTATCTGCTCGGGCACATTCGGGCTACACCAGCGCGATTCTGGCATTTCCAGCACGTGGGCCAAGCGTCAGTTGCGGCTCGCGAGGGAACTGCCGAGCTCTGACGCTATGCTGTTCTGATCTGGAAATTGATCGAGCGCGGCGGGAAGAGAATCAAGCGGCGGCGCACTTCAGCGCCGCGCATCGACCTTTGAAGCGACGGCGCCCTCCGCTCCCCTCAACCGGCCGAATCGTTCCCAGTTGGGCGGCATCGGCTCGCCGAAAATGCGGGCCAGCATCATGYGGCCGACCTCAGCGGAATAGTGAGCCTGGTCGCCCATCCAATAGTTCGGATCGTCCGAGAGCCAGTCGGCGCCCGTGAAGTCCCAGAGCGGCGTGACACGCGCAACCTGATCAAGCGCTTGCGCGAGATCCTTCGGCAAATAGCGGCTCTCGACGGCACGGTGGAGCGGGCTGACGGCCACAATGAGCCTGGTGCCGTTCTGTCGAGACAGCGTGGCGATACGCTGCAGGATCTGCAGCTGGTCTGCGAAATACGCGCGCTGCGCGAACGGCCTGTTGTAGTCGCTTCCGGCCTGCGAGCCACGCCCGGCCAAGCTGCTCAACGATGCCAAACGGACGAATGCCAGTTTCACCTTGTCGACGACCGAAGGGCTCTTGCGATCCCTCTCCTCGATCGCGGCGCGGGCCTCGCGCAGGATACGCTGCCAGCTCCGGACCTGCATGGCCGTCAGATTGCGCCACCAGAAATACACGCCGCTTTCGCCGCTCAGGGCCTGAGGCAGCAAGGTCTCGATGTAGCGGTTTGTCGCCGGGGGATCTCCGAAGGTATCGATATCGAGGAGCAGGAACACCGTGCGCAAGTGCTGCCCTCGTTTCGCCTTGTCGGCGAGGACGTATTCGAGCGCGGGCAGGAAGTCCGGCAGCATGCCGCGTGTGGCCCAGAAACTGGCGAAATTCACCCCGTCCAAGCGGCGGGACAGCTCCGCTGGCGCAGTGGCCTGGGCGCGAGAGGAGCCGAACAGCACGCCCTCGAAACTGTCCGGCGCAGCGTCATAGGCCGCGAGATTACGGTAGTGGTAATTGAGGTTGGGCGTACGCGGAAGGACGTTTGTGCCGAACACGCCCTGCGGATCGATCACGACATTCGCGACGACCACGCTGGCAAAGAACGCCGCAGCGCCCAGGATAAGGGCCAGCGCATAGGTCCGAGGGTTCATCCCGGACGCAGCGGAAACCGGCTTCTTCTTACGCCAGAGCATCGGGCAAACCTGGCTGGAGTTCGGCAAGGCGTCCGTCGAGGAAAAGGCTGCGGGCAAGGCCGCGCTGGATCTTGCCGCTCGTCGTCTTCGGCAGGTTGCCGGGGCGGATCAGTACGACATCCTGGATGGCAAGCTCGTGCTCGGTGGCGATCGCCTCGCGGATCGTGTCCTCGATGTCATCGATGGAGACGTGGCGCATCTGCGTCCGCTCGATTTCCTGCACCACGACAAGACGGCCCTCGCCATCCTCGTCCAGGATCGAGAAGGCGGCGCCGCCATGCCTCCGCAAGGCCGGGTGGCTCGCCTGAACGGTGTCCTCGAGGTCCTGCGGATAATGGTTGATGCCGCGAATGATGATCACGTCCTTGATGCGCCCGGTGATGAAGAGCTCGCCGGTGTCATCGAGGAACCCGAGATCGCCGGTACGAAGCCAGCGCTCCGCCGCTTCCCCTTCGATCCGCGGCCAGAAGGTCGCGGCGGTGGCCTTGGCGTTTTGCCAATAGCCCTGGGTGACATTCGGACCGGAAATCCAGATCTCGCCGGCATGACCGGTTTGAAGGCGTCGGCATGTCTCCGGATCGACGATCGCGAGCCTTTCGCCGACGAGGGCCTTGCCGCAGCCTGCGACGAACTGCGCGTCGTCTTCGCTCGTCGGCGCGGCCGCGCGAAGGCGTTGCAGCGCCTCCCGGCTTATCCGACGTTTTACGAGCCCCCGCCCCCGTCCGCCGCCGGAGGCGAGAAGCGTCGCCTCCGCGAGCCCGTAGGCCGGCGAACATGCGTCCGGCGCGAAGCCATAGGGCGCGAAGGTCTCGGTGAAGCGCTCCATCGTTTCCGCGCGCACCGGCTCGGCGCCGTTGAGCGCAATTTTCCAGTGGGACAGATCGATCCCCGCCATCTGGTCGGGGCGGAAGCGATCGACGCAGAGATCGAAGGCAAAGTTCGGCGCCGTCGCGAACTCGGCGCGGTAGTCGCTGATCGCGCGCAGCCAGTTCAGGGGGCGCTGCATAAAGCTGACGGGGGCCATGAGTACGCAAAGCGAGCCGATATAGAGCGTCTGCAGCACGTTCAGGATGAGCCCCATGTCGTGATAGAGCGGCACCCAGCTCACATAGGTCGTCGCGCGGGTGTTGCCGTATACGAGCCGGATCATCTCGCTATTGGCGAGAAGGTTGCCATGGCTCACCATCACGCCCTTGGGATCCGACGTCGAGCCCGAGGTATATTGCAGGAAAGCCAGGTCCTGCAGGCCGGGCTCCGGGAACATGCTTCCCGCCGGCGCCTGGGCCTCCTTCGTGGCGTCGACGGCCATGAAATCGAGCGTGGGGGCCTGGAGACGCTCCGAGAGGTCGCCGCGTGTCGCCTGCAGTGCCGGACTCGTCAATGCGATACGCGGCGTGCAGTCGGCGACGATGCTGGCGCTCGAATTGCGCGCGCCCAGGCGCCGTGGCGGCATCATCGGTACAGCGATCGTGCCGGCAATCAGGCAGCCGAAGAAGGCGACGAGGAAATCGAGCCCAGGCGGGAACATCAGGAGCGCGCGCTCTCCGGAGAGACCGCGCCCTACCAGCTCCGCCGCAAGCGCACGGGCGCGGCGCTCGAGCTCCGAGAAGGTGAGCGATGCCTCCTCGCCGCCGCGATCCGACAGGAAGGCATAGGCGCGCTCGTTCGGCTGCTCCGCGGCGCGCGCACGCAGCAGCTCGACCATCGAGCTGTGACCGGCCTCGAGGACCGCCGGGCTCTCCTGAATTGTCGGAATCTGGTTCAATCCTGCGCTCCCGCGAGGTGACGGGCAAGCGCTGCGATGCTGGGGTATTCGAAGGCCAGTTCAGGGGCGAGTTCGCGCCCAAGCCATTCCTCGAGCTCGGCCACCAGGTAAACCGCCATCGCGGAATCGACGCCCAGGCGCGTGAACTTGGCCTGCGGATCGATCTTTTCCGCAGGACGTCGCAGCCCCTTGGCGAGATGCGCGACGCACCACGCGGTGATTTCGGCTTCGCCCTTGTCCGTTGCCATCAAACGCTACGCTCCCAGACTGATCGTCAGAATTGGTAATAGAGGAACTCGCTCACCTGCCCGAGCCGGAAGAACACTTCGCCGAAGAGCAGGAAGGCCGTGCCGAGGGCGATGAGCGAGGGGCGCCAGGCCAGCGCGCCGACATGTCTTCGCCAGTTCGACTGAGCATCGCCTTCGCGATAGCCGGTGATCTCCATCGGGTCCGGCAGGAGAAGGGCAATCGCCAGCGCCAGCAGGGTCAGCGCAGTCCCGGTGAGCGACCAGGTGCTGCCGAGCCAGGTGCGGATGAAGGCCTCAGAGATCCAGCCCTGGCGTATCGCCCACCAGTCGTGCTGGAGCGTGAGCGCCTCCGCGACCGGGGATTGACCCATGCCTCCCATGGCGGCGAAGAGATGCCCCGACGTCTCGATATCCGCAGAGCGAAACAGGACAGAGCCCACCACGAAGGCCGTAAAGGTCAGCGCCCATCCGACGAACCGCCCAGTCTGTGTCGGCTCATCCCGCTCGGGCACGATCCGCTGCCAGATCGTGTTGATGGTGAGAAGGCAGCCGTGATAGGCGCCCCATACCACGAACGTCCACCCGGCTCCGTGCCAGAGACCGGCCAGGGTCATCGTGATCATCACTGCGATGGCGCGCCACCACCCCATCGGCCGGCCGAAGGTCAGCGGCCCGTAGACATAGTCCCGCAGCCACTGCGACAGCGTGATGTGCCACCGCCGCCAGAAGTCCAGGATGCTGGTTGCGCGCAATGGTGCGGCAAAATTCACGGGCAGCCGGAAATTGAACAACAGCCCGAGGCCGATCGCCATCTCGGAATAGCCGGAAAAGTCGAAGTAGATCTGGGCCGAGAAGGCCAGGGCACCGCCCCATGCGGCGATGGCGGTAACCGGGTCGCCCCTCGCCGCAGCGTCGAAGACCGTGCCGACATGCGGCGAAAGCGAATCGGCGATCAGCACCTTCTTGGCGAGGCCGATGATGAAAATCGTCAGCCCAAGGGCAACGTTCGACCAATCCAACCGGAAGCGCGCATCATCGCCGAGCTGCCGGCCGAAGCTGTTCCAGCGCACGATGGGTCCCGCGATCAGATGTGGGAAGAAGGCGACAAAGAACGCGTAGCGGCTGAAATGAAGCGGAACTTTGCGGCGGTAGACGTCGACCAGAAAGGCGATCTGCACGAATGTCGTGAACGACAAGGCGAGCGGAACGACGGGGGGCGCGGCTTTGTAGGAATGAACGATCGAGAGAAGGAAATCAGCGTATTTCCAATAGCATAGCACGAGGATGTTGCTGACGATTCCGAAGACCAGGAGTCGCTTCGCCGCCGGCTTCTCCGCGGCTGCGATCAGCCGTGCGAACCAGAAATTCGCGACGATCGACGCCACGGGCAACAGCACATAAGGCGGGTTCCACCATGCATAGAAGACGAGCGACGACAGCGTCGTGCCGATGATCGCGGCCGCGGCGCTCACGCGCGCCAATGCGAAGTGCAGAAGCACCGCAAGCGGAAGAAAGACGAAGATGAACTCGGTAGAATTGAAGAGCATCGGGCGTGCCGTTGGAGCCGTGYGAGGCTACAGGCATACAGCCGGTCCGGACGCACGCAAGACGGACCGGAAGCTTGTGGCCCATTAGCCGGCCATATGTGTGAAATATGTCACCGATACTGCCGCTACGGCGCGGTCGGTCATTGGGCAATCTCCACGACTGCGCAGGAGCCTCAGTAAAGGGTCTAGCTTTGCCACTCTTCGCCTTGATCGAGATTGAGAATCGCTGCGGGCATCAAGCCCGGCATGGAGCTCGGAAGCCTGAACCAGTGATGTCGATGGCTGCGTGAATCTCTGCGGGCCTTCGGGGTACAGGTTGCTTTACCAGATTTTGATCCCCAGCCTGCCGTCATAGGCATGCGAGCGGCCATTCAGGCCGATCTGGTAGCCGGCGGAGGCATAGAGAGCTCCCATAATCGCCTCGGGTGCGCCGCGATTGATCCGACCTTTGGTCACACGGCCGCCGCCGATCGCAAGCAGAATCTGGAGCATGATGCGCCGGGCCTGCGATTGACCATGCTGATTTCGATGATCTTGCTTGTGATGAACGGATTCAGCGGCCGGCGGAGGCGGCCTCGATTGCGGAGCAAGCGGCCGCGGCGCTGAACACTGCGTCGGCGACGCTACGCGGCCGAGCGCGGACCGTGCACTTCCGGCGCTCGACGGAGACACCGCGCGTTGGCTTGCCAACGCGGCACATTATGTTCGCMGCGCGAGAGGACGAGCGCCCTTCATGTCCGCTCACGCGACCTTTGGGCTGGTTCCGCGTGGGCGGAGCCAGCCGGCGACGTTCATCCTACTGCCGCCTCTTCCCCGGCGCCCCAGGCTTGGCCGGGCTCTGCGCGGCGACCGGGTCGCTTGCGGGGAACGTATCCTTCAGCGCCTTGTCGAGCTGCTGTTCCGGCGTGCTTTCACGCTCGGTCTTTCGCTGCTGCTTCTGCTCCTTCCGGAGACTTTCGACCGCCGGGGTTGTGTGCTCTCGCATTGCCATGCCTCTGCCATTGATGAAGCCGATAGACGAGCTAACGCCAGCGAGACCCATACGTTCCCAAACCGTGTCGCTCCTCCCGGTCCCCGCGGGAGATGGCGAGGCGCTCGATCGAAGGTACTTCCGATCGTCGCCCGCCAATCCTGATCTGGCGGCTCGCTTCAGCGCCGGTATCAGGCCAGCCGCACGGAAATGCCGCCATCCACGAGCATCGGGCTTCCCGTCACGAAGCTGGACCTGTCGGACAACAGGAACAGGGCCGCCTGCGCGATCTCCTCTGAACTCGCCATGCGCTTCATCGGGTGCAGGTTGGCGACGAAATCCAGGACGGCCGGCTGTCCCTCGCCACCGCTTGGCGTGATGGTGCCGCCCGGCAGGAGCGCATTGACGCGGATGCCGTCCGCGGCATGCTCGGAGGCCAGCGACTGCATCAGGCCGATCATGCCCGCCTTGGACGCGGCATAGGCCGCCATTCCCGGCAGCCCGCCATTGCTGAAGCCGACGAAGGAGGATGTGAAGACGATCGAGCCCTGCCCGCTCTCCTTCATGGCCGGGATCTGGGCTTTCGCTGCCAGAAACGCGCTCGTCAGATTGACCGCGATGACATCGTTCCAGTTGGCCATCCCCATCTCGGCGACCGGCATCATGTCGCCGACGATGCCGGCATTGTTGAAGGCGCCGTCGAGGTGACCGAATTCCTTGAGGGCCAGGGCGACGAGCGCGCTGGCATAGTCCTCATCCCTGACGTCGCCGGCCAGACACACGGCCCGGCCATGGTTCTTCCGGATCTGCGCAGCCAAGGTTTCCATCTCGGCACCACGGCGGGCTCCGAGAACCAGCTTGGCTCCTTCGGCTGCGAACAATAGAGCCGCCGCAGCGCCGATTCCGCTGCTCGCACCCGTGATGATKATCGCCTTGTCTTCCAGTTCCACAGCTCGCTCCCCTGTCGGTGTCGTCAAGGCGAATTAGCGATTGGCCGCGGGGTGCAGCCACCCGTTTCCTGTGGTTCGGATCAGCCGCGCGGCGGAACCTGACGTCCGGCGGCACCGTTGTTCCGTCATTCGCGGATAGCCGCGAGCTTGAAACCGTGCGGAGGAGAACGCCATGGAAACGGAGACTGAACGCAGGGCCGAACGGCAATCGGCGACACGGGGCGGCGACCCGATCTCTCCTCTGCGCCCCGACGATCACTCGGCCGCCCATCCCGCACAGGAAACGCCCGTCGAAGCACGGCAGGGTTTCCTTGGCCGCCCGGTCCTGAAGGTTCTGATCGCAGGGCTTGTCCTGGCAGTATTGGCCTGGATTGTGGTCGCACTCCTGGCCCCCTGACCGGAGGCTCGCAGATGCCCCCTGGACTGCTTGCCCCTGAGCCGAGGCCTGCCGGTGCCTCGCCTGCTCCGATCCAGACAACAGAAACCCGGCCCCCTTTAGGAGAGCCGGGCCAAGTTTGGGGTCACTAACTCGTCCTGTACTACGCGCCGCGAACGATTAGGTTCCGATGGCCGATGCGCKATGAGCGCGCTCCGTTTCCACGGCGTTCTGCCATCAGATAAGCGCCCGGCGACAGTCGCGATGACGTGATGACGCTCGACTGCGCTGTGATCTMTGGCTGCGACAATGCGTCGTATATTGCGGTTATTGCCGAGGTTGAGGGGGCAATATCGTCTCACCTTTCACGATGAGGTGTAGTGATGACCTATGTACTTCGTCTTTCACTGGCTGCTCTTGTCTTACTGCCGCTCGCGGGATGCATGGAACAACAGGCGAGCCGCACGATGTCTACCCCCACGACAACATCCTCCATAGCAACTTGGCATTATAAGCCTGCTCCCGATTCAGTGAAGCTGATGGAGGAACGCACGTTCTGACGGCGCGATCGCGGAGCGGACCTTCCCGGGGTTTGTGAAGCGATGGGTCCGGAACAGCGTTTCCCTGTGACGTTCTGCTGCCGCCGGATCGTCGTCGCCCAGCCTGAGCGTATTCATCCACCTCGAGACCTTCCCCCGCATCGCTTGCGCCATGGCCGCGTCGCGTTTTCCGGCTGCAGAACGAGAACGAGCCCGCTGCACCATTCGGCGCAGCGGGCATAATCGGCGCCTATGAGCGGTCGTCCCCGGCGTGTCCGGCTCCGGCCCCATGGCCCAGATGCCTGCGCTGCGGGGCCTCGAAAGATCGGCCCCCAAGTCGTCAGCGCTGCGTGAAGAAGGTCAGCAGAACCTTGCCCCTTTCCCCGATGAGGCACAGGAACCGCCGCGGTTTGTCCGTGCGATCCGTGCGCAAGTAGGCTTCGCCCATGATGATGCGTGTGATCGGCGTATCCCCCACCTTGGTTTCGGAGGTGGCGATCGTCGCCCCGTCCTCGTCGATATAGATGTCCTTGATCTCTGGCTCCCGCGACGAGATCGTATGGAGCGCCGTGGCCTTGCAGGCGACGATCTCGGGTGAGGACGGATTTTCTGCCGGAGCAGTCTGGCTGGACGCGGCGCCCGAGAGCAGCGCCAGCGCAATCAGGCTATGGAAAGTCGTACGGATCATGATCAGCACTCTGTTGAGGTCGAGGCTAAACGCATGATCCTGGCGCCGGTTCAAAACTGCCCGGCACCGGACACTCCATCCTCGCCGACGCACGGGCTCGCCGTGCTCTCGCCGCACGCCGCAGGGGCGCCCTCCGAGACTCCATCGATCACGGCCAGGTGAGCGTATCGCAGACACGCATGGCCGCCGAGGTTTTGACTCGCACTTGCTCGAGAACATAACTAGAACAATCGAAGGCCGCGGAGATTCACGCCATGAATGTCGACACCTTCATCATCCAGGAATTCGTCACCCGCCGGAAACGGCTGGTGCCGGGCAACAAGACGCCCGCCAAGACCAAGCACCATGCCCTGCGCGATGCGGAGCGGCTCGCGGGGCGGGCGGAAGGCGTCGCCGTCATCCATGTCGTGGCCGATGACGAGACCAGCGAACTCAGCTCGATTGAGGTTCTCGCCCGCCATGGCGCCATTCCCGAGGAGTTTGAGGAAGGCATCAGGGCCGCATGATATGTCCCAAGGGGTCTAGGGTCTTAGGGCTTGGAAGACACCGGCCGTAAGTCTCTACCCGCGCACGCTCAGGCTGCATCATGCTCAGGGGCTCCCGCAGCCGGCGGTGATCGTTATGCAACCTGTCTATGACGACCTGATCCTTCGTGCGCGCAAAGCCGTCGTGTTCCTCAAGCAATGTGGTCTCGATCACAGCGCCGAAATCGTCGATGAGATGGTCGACGCGCTCAATGAGCTCACAGGGAGGGTCTCGCTGCTGATTGCCTTGAACGTCTCGCTCCAGACGGGGCAGGACAACGAGGCGGGCCACGGCCAGCTGGGAGAGCCTGGCCCTTTTCCCAATCCGGACAGCTGAGCGCTCTCCCAGGCCAGCCCGGCGCCAAGGCGCATCCCAGGACGTTCCCGAGGACCCCTGCGAGATCGCGGGAGCAAGGGCATCGGGAGCGGAGTGTGCGCGCCTGCGTCAGATCAAGGCGGAGAGGTCCTACCTCATGCCGCCCCATCAGCGATGTAGAATCCGATGGCCGAGGCACATGCCAGTACGATCGATAGCTCGAGAATGCCCATTGTCGCCTCCGAGGTTTGCTCAGCTTCAACTGCGGCAGCACTGCCCAAGTTCCGCCGCATCATCGCCCAAAACAAGTAAATTCGCCACCCCTGCGGCAAGTGGTTCCGATTGCTGGGAGAAATCCAAGACCGGACCGCGAGCGACGCTCGCAGCATGACCGCCCTGCCCGGCACCGTGCTCGCCTCCCGGGTGGCGGCGTCTCACCCGGATCTTGCGTCGGCGCCGGGCCGGGAGCAGATCGTCCCCATCGCGTACGACATAAGGACCGATCGCCATGTCAGACGAAACAGACAGCCTCGATCGCCGTGACTTCATGAGGGCAACCATTGCCTCGGTCGGCGCGTCGGCTGCCCTCGCGGCCCATGCCGGCCCCGCACGAGTTCAGGCCGCTTCGGCGCCGGCGGCACGCTCGGCCCAGGCCGCGTCGCGCGGGACGGTCTTCACCGGAGACGTGATCGGCGGGAAGAGAGTGATCAGCGCACTCGACCTCGAGGACCTCGCGCCCGGCAGGCACCTTTTCTATTTCCAGGGCGTGCAGATGCCGACGGGGCAGCACTGGTACGTGTCCGTTATCGTMGCCAAGGGAGCGAAGCCAGGCAAGCGCATCGCGCTCATCAGCGGTGTGCACGGCGACGAGATCAGCCCGATGCACATGATCCAATCGGTCATGGCCCAGCTCGATCCGGCCACGATGTCGGGCAGCGCCATGGCGRTTCTCGATGTGTCCCGTCCGGCGCTGGAGGGCATGGCGCGCCGCTGGCCCAATTCCGGACGGGGCATAGATCTCATCGACATCAATCGCGAATGGCCCGGAAACGAGAACGGTGACAGCGCGCCCAGCCGGCATGCCGGCTTGCTGTTCAACAGGCTGTTCAGGCCGAATGCCGATTTCGCGATCGACTTCCACACGGGGACCACCGGGATGGATCTCACGGGGTTCCATCTCGCCCGAATGGACCTGCCCGAGGTCAGGGCCATGGCCGAGCTCTATCCGATCGACCAGATTTTCGACAATCGCGCCTATCCCACACTGCTGGCGAACGCCCTGATCGACGCAGGCATCCCAGCCTTCACGCCCGAGATCGGGGCTGCGCGCATTCTGGACCACAGCCTGATCCCGCTCTTCGCAGAGGGCACGATGAATGTGCTGAAGCATCACGGCATCATTGCCGGTCCGATCGGGCGCACGGGTCGCGATTCAGGCGTGTTCCTCGCCAACAGCGGGCACACCATTCTTTCAACCCATGGCGGCTTCGTCGAGCTTCTCGTCAAGCTGAGGGACAAGGTCAAGATTGGGCAGAAGGTCGCCATCCAGCGCAATGCTTTCGGCGAAGTGGTCGCGGAATACATCTGCGATGTGGCGGGCGAGGTCTGTGGCCGGCGCACGGACGCCACAGCCGAACCCGGTACACCGCTCGTGTTCATCTTCTACAACGCTGCGCCCGCCGAAGCCCCCGTCGACTATTCCGAGTAGGCGCCAGCGGCCCCCTGATACCGCTCCGGGCCGAATGGCTTGACGCCGGCAGCCCTGGAGAGGAGGCCGGCTCGCCATCGCGCCCGAGCCGCTCGCGCCTATTTGCCGGTAGCGATCAGCCGCATGACCTCCGACATCACGGGATCCTTGCCGGCGGCATAATCTGCGAAGGTCGGTGCAACCGTCAGCGTCGGCTGGAGCGATCCTGCGGGCACGGCATAGGCATAGTTCAGCAGGAAGCACGTCATGATCTGCGAAAGGCTGCAGCCGTTCTCCCAATCGTGATAGGCCGTCGTATAGCGCAGCGTCAGTTTCGTGTTCGGCAACAGGGTGGTTCCGCCCTCACCCCAGAACTGGGACCGATCGCCCATCGCCTCTCCGATCAGGAGCGCGCGGGAGCCGGCGAAATATTTCAGCCGTGCCGCGGTGCTGATCGCCGCGGAGAAGGTGTTTGCGCTGGTCAGAATGAAGAGCCTGCCACCCGGCGGCAGAAGCTCAGGCAAGCGGCGCGAGAAGTCCGCGGTCAGGACATAATCGCCGCCGCGGTTGAAGCGCAGGTCGACGACGGCGTTTCGAATGGGTTTCTTGCCCGCCTCGTCGAGCATGTCCGATAGATACCGGGATGCGGAGACCGGCCCCTTGTCGCTCATCCGGTTGATCTGGACATAGAGCAGGTCCTGCGCCGGATAAACATGCCAATAGTTCTCTTCAGGTCGCGAGAGATAGAGCGGCAGAGCAACGCCGTCGAGGACGTGCCGCCATTCGGCCGCGCCAGTGACTGGCGCAACGGGGCTGAGATGGCGCTTCGGCCAAAAATTGCTACTCAACGGAGACTGGCTGGCAGGCAGCGCAGCAAGCTTCGCCCGCCTCATGCTGCCATCCGCCGTACGGATGTCGAACGTGCTGCTGCTTGCCGTGTCGGCGAGCCCGGCGGCATGGAGCAGTTCAGGCGAGATCAGGAAATTCGGCACGAACTCCTTCGACAGATTGGTAGGGCCGCCGACATAAGGGCGCAGCGCCTCCACCAGCGCTTCGGTCGGGCGCTCGTTTGCGCCGAGGATCTGCCCTCCGAGAAGATGACGCAGGTTGTCGGCGGCCGCGATCACGAACAATCCGTCAGAAAACCATCCCAGGCGAATGGGCGCGGCGTTGAAACCATGATCCCCTGCCATCCCGACGATGTTGGTATGGCCGTTATCGGCAAGGGCCACGGCCTTCGCCGTCGCCATCGCCATGCCCGCCTTGTCGAGCTCACCTGCCCGCTGCTCGATCGCATCGAGAGCTCGCCCATACGCCGCGCGGGTTTCGCTGGTGAAGCTCCGCTCGACCTCGGGCAGACGCCGCAGATGCGCCAGATCCTGGCGATTCCTTTGGGCCTGGGAAGCGGCGGCCTGAAAATCCGTCTTGGGATAGGGCTTGAGCGTCGGATAAAGAACGAGGCCGAGCGGCAGCAAGACGAGAACAAGCAATGCCGCCATTGYGATGAGGGAGACCTTGATCCAGCGCCGGTGCAACAACCGCTTGGGAGCATCACCGTCTCGTCGCATTGACCTGGCCAACCCTTAAGCACCCTGTCGATCACGTGGCTATGGCATGGCCTCGGTCCGCTCCGCCAGCCTKAACGCAAAGGTTGTGGCTGGAAGCAAAACACGGCTGGCGCGTGTTGCAATAACGACGCGAATCCGTCGCTTCATCGCCGGTCCGCTCAGGTGCGCCGGCCATGGCGGGAGAGCCCCGGCCGATGTCTCCAAGTGCGGGCCGATACGACGTCCGTTCCGGGCCGAACTCGCTGGATCAAGCGTCCCCGAAAAATCGGGTCACGGCATCGGATCCGAAATCATTTCGGAAGGCACTCCACATGATAGGCAATGATGATCTGCCCCGGGCTGGCCTTCCCGATGCTCTTCAAATCCTCCAGGCCACTTCTAATCTTGTCTCCGGCCTCCCTTAAACTGTCGTCAAGCTTCGATTTGGCGGACAGACATCGTTCTTCCGTCGAGAATTCCTGGAACACCACGCTCGGGCGGAGCCTCCATTCGGCCCTGTCGTTTGTCGCGGCAGGGTTGACCGAGTAGGAGAAGACATACATCAGAATCCACATCGGCATGCTCCACTGGTGGCAGATGATCCCCGTGCGGCGGCCAAAGCCGCCTGGATTGCCTTGATCAACGCGCCTCTGTCCGGTCGAGCGCCGACAGCGCGCATGACCATCATGATCTCCGTGGCCTCGTCAGGCGACGTATGCTTGGTCGGTTCCAGACGAGGGAATACAAGGGCTCAGGAACCTCAAGTATATCGGCAGCGAATACCCGAGATATCCGGTGCATCGTTATAGCCCCTCCGGGGACGCATCGTAAGGCGTTTTTCGGGCGCCCCCCCGCAAGGTGAGCCCGCTGAGCCGCAGTGCCGGCTTTCGCTCGAAGAGGATATCCGTCTGCGGCCTGCATCGCATATGTGATGTTGCAGCCGCCTGCCGTGGCGCAGCCCTGGGCTGCTGATTGTCCTCCCTCGACGAACCGGCCCTGCTCCGTCCATTACGTCGGACCGTCGCAATCAGCGCGCGGCTTCCAGCCACGCCAAGGCTTGCGCCCTTTCATCGAAGGGAAATTGCCGAACCTCCGCTGAAACGAAGTGCTTGGCGATATGCGGCATGATCTTCAGCAACTCGCTATCGGTTACCGCCGCGATGCGATCGATCTTGCGGTGGTGATCCCTGACGAAGCGGAGATGGGACACGAGCGCGCCGAAGCTGTCCCAGCCCGGAAAGGCCTTTGCGCAGATCATCACTCCAGCGAGCCTGCCATGGGATGCGATGAACGGATCGACCTCCCGGGCGATCCGCTCAGAATCGGCCTTTTCAATCGGCCCGTCCGGCGAGAGTACAAGGACAGCCTGGGCGCGCAGCAATTCGAACTGGATCATCGTTCCCTCCCGATCTGGCGTTCGAGGCGGTCCCTCGCATCAGGAAAACCCTTGGCGTCTTCCGCGCCAGGATTCTGGGGAGCATATGTCATGGCGCGCATGCGGTTCGCATGAGGCAAGCGGCCCCCCTAGCGGGTCCGGCTCAGATAATCGCTGAATCCCTCCAATGGTTCCATGAGTTTCCGCCGCGCCAGGCTGACTGATCACGGCAACGCGGACAGGCCCAACGCCAATGGCTCTTGCGTTGATCCTGAGACCAGGCCTCCCCTTGGGCCGGCCGCGACCAACGCGAGCGGACTCTTCCGCGCCGCCGAATTCCGTCTCGACGTCGACCGCAGATCAGGCGGCGCGCAAGGCGCTCTCTATCGACCGGGTCCGAGCGAGGGCCTCGCCCGGACGTCCGATCGGGAGCCTAGAAGCTCACCTTGACCAGAGCCTGTCCGCCGAGGCGATTTGCACTTGCTGCGAGTTCACCATCGAAGCGAGCGCCCAGGGTTACGGCTGGCGTGATCTTCAGATCGAGCCCGGCCGCCAGGAGCGCACTGTTGCGGGGGGCGCGCGCGCCATCGATCGCAAACCCTGAACCCGCGAGACCGCTGATCGTGGCGCTCAATCCGGCTTCGCGCTGATAGTAATGCGCCCAGCCAGCCCGGAGATAACCGGCAACCGGGAGGCCGTTCACAGCCCCACCGACATCAAGCTGCATTCCGAGCTCGCTTCGGCTGGTCACGTCGCTCCGCCGAGCCAGGTTCAACGCGGCGGCGTTGGCGCCATTCCAGCTCGCCTCGGTCAGGGCGGGGCTGCGGACCTGGATGGCCTGCAATGCTGCCACCGGTGAAAGCGTGACGCCGGACCACTCAAACAGAGCGGCGCTGGCCTGCAGGCGCCCGCTCCAGGCGTTGCTGCCATAGGACGATGAAAGGCTGGATGCACCGAGAGCCGGCACGGCCCGGTTCACATCGTTMTCCAGGCGCGCATAGGCCAGGGCAGCAGCCAGGTTGACCGGTCCGAGCTTGGTCATGCCGTAGATGCCGGCCTGGAAAATGTCTGCATCGGCCTTTCCGAGCCCGCCCGAGAGCGATGCGCGGGCGCTGCCGCCAGCCACGGCGAAGCCGACGGTACTGCCAGGGCCAACGCGAAGGTCGGCACCGACGGCGAGATGCACGTCGTCGACATCACGCTTGGCCGAACCGTCCCGGGCTCCTCCGTCATTGCGCCCTACGGAGCCGAGCACCGCCCCCCAGACCGAGTATGCGGGGGCGTCGAGGAAGGCCGGTCGAGCCGGTTCGTCGCTTCCCTTGCCGCCCAGCGCCGAGAACGTCGCGGCGCCAGGGCCGGCCCCGCTTCGCCCGGCGCTCGCCGGGTTCAACATGGCGTGGAGGAACTGGTCCGCGGMGGCATTGGCCATGGCCGGCACCGACGTATGGGCTTCGCCGGAAAGCTGGTTCACGGCAGCGGGTATCTCGGCTGCCGGCAGGTTGTAGATCGTAAACAGCGGCGATGGATCGCCCCCGGCAGCGACGGCCCGATCGATCGCGCTGGCAATCGAGAAGCCGCTGAACATCCTGGCGCCAAACATGCGCGGCGACAGGCCTCCCGGGGGAGCTGCCGGCGGCGTGACGATCGGCACCAGCGGTTTTGGCGTCAATGTCAGGAGGACGTCGTTGCTGGTGTAGGAGATGGCCGTGGTGACGCCGTCGCCGAACGTGCCGGATGTTGCCTCGGTGCCGAAGCGGCTTCCTCCGAGCCCGCCCGCGGCCGAGAGCAACGTGTAGGGGCTGGAGAATGTGTACGCGCCGCCAAGCGGCACGATTCTGAGCGTACCGGCGAGTGCTGCAGCGCCCGTGACGTTGACGCGATCCGAGACCGCACCCTGTACCTCGGCGAGATAGCTCGATCCGGCGGCCAGCGTCAGGCTGCCGTTGACGGTAAGCGTGCCGGGCGAATTTCCGGGAGCGAGCGTGCCATTGACGATCATCGCGGGAATCTGGCCGGAGCCACTCAGCGTAGCGCCAGGCGAGACGGTCACGCTCGACGAGGATGCGATCGAACCATTCACGACGAGCGTGCCGCCGGTCACGAGTGTCGCGCCCGTATAGGTGTTGGTGCCGGCC
>NZ_JBFTLD010000113.1:0-20047 GCF_056396265.1 Allobosea sp. 05T422_2
CATCCGCACTCCTCTGAAGGAGCACCAAATTGAGAGCGTTGCCTGGCAGATCGCCGCGTGGAAGGCAGGACTACCGGGCATTTTGAATGCCGATGAGCAAGGCCTGGGAAAAACGCTTCAGACGATCGCGTTCCTGGCTTGGCTCAAGGAACACATGGCGAAAGCAGCCAGCGGCGAGCGAGGACCCGTTCTCGTCGTCGCACCGACGTCGCTTTTGCAAAACTGGGAGCAGGAGGTCGATCGGCATCTAGAGAAGCCAGGCTTAGGTCATCTCATCCGGCTTTATGGAGGCAGCACGCAGAGTAGACGGTTTCACGGGGCCTCGGGGCGGGACACCGACGCGGGCGAGATCAAGCTTGACCTGGAGTTTCTGAAGGAGGCGATTGCCGAGGGCCGGGGTCATCGCTTCTGGTTGCTGACGACCTATACGACGCTGTGCAACTATCAGCATTCCTTCCAGCGCATTCGGTTTTCGGCCGCCGTCTTCGACGAAATTCAGGCTCTCAAGAACCCCGGTAGCTTGCGCGCATTGTCAGGGCGCGCAGTGAACGCCGACTTTCGCATCGGACTTACGGGAACGCCAATCGAGAACAGCGTAGAGGATCTTTGGGCGATCATGGACAACCTCGCCGGAGGTGCGCTTGGTACGCTGCCCGACTATCGTGAACGGTTTGGTGCGCCCGATAGCAATAACATGAAGCAGCTTCATGAGAGGGTGTTCAAGCCGTCCGACTTGGCCCCGCCGCTTGCCCTGCGTCGACTAAAGCAAGACGTTGCGCGCGAGCTACCGCCTAAGCAGCGCCGTCTGCATCCCCGCTTGATGCCGGCGCTTCAAGAAACCACTTATGAGGATGCAAAGCTAAAGCTGGCGACAGGTGGCTTGGGCGCAGCCCTGAAAGCACTCCATCACATTCGAAGCGTCTCGGTTCACCCCGTTCTGCACGACGGCGATTCCCATGGGGGGTTCATCGAAGCTTCTGGTCGGCTGCAGGCAACTTTCGAGATTCTCCGTAGGATCGCAGAGAAGCGCGAGCGCGCGCTTGTCTTCATTGAACATCGCCAGATGCAGTTTCGCTTCATCGAGCTCGTGCGTTCTGAATTCGGGTTGGAGCGAGTCGACCTCATCAATGGCGACACTCCGATCCCGCAGCGCCAAGCAATTGTGAACCGATTTCAAAGGCATCTTGAGAACGAGGGAGGCTTCGATCTGCTCGTGCTCGGCCCCAAGGCGGCCGGCACGGGACTGACTTTGACGGCGGCGACACACGTCATTCATCTTTCGCGCTGGTGGAATCCAGCAGTCGAGGAGCAGTGTAACGACCGGACGCACCGGATTGGTCAAACAAGCGCCGTAACGGTGCATATTCCGATGGCGATCCATAGCGGCTATCGCGAACACTCGTTCGACTGCCTATTGCAGAGCCTGATGCAGCGGAAGAGAAATTTGGCGAGCGCAGCACTTTGGCCGATGGGCGATACTGCCGGAGACGTCGGCGAGTTGCAGCGCATCTTGCTTTCGGGAGAAGCTACGACTGGCGCCGACGCACTTCGCTCGGCGATGGACGCAATGTTCAAACGGGATCGCTTCGATCCTCCCGTTTTTGACGCGGACGGGTCCGTGGAGGTTCCGTGAACGTTGCGTGTCGTCTTATTGCTCCGTCAGGAGCGTCTAAGAAGTGCCTCTGGCATCCAGCGAGATCG
This sequence comes from Allobosea sp. 05T422_2, assembly GCF_056396265.1. NCBI lineage: Bacteria > Pseudomonadati > Pseudomonadota > Alphaproteobacteria > Hyphomicrobiales > Alloboseaceae > Allobosea > Allobosea sp. 05T422_2. Next base: position 1,702 of record NZ_JBFTLD010000113.1, read on the forward strand.
GCGCCAGGGCCACGAAATCGAGGCCTTTGCAGACCTTCATCGCGTGGTCGTAGTACGCCGCTCTAGCTGGCGCCCAGGCCAACCATCCACTAACAATCGACTCGGACCTCTCGGCGGAGGCGAATCAGGGTTGCTTTCGATCCCAAAGAAGCGAGTCGGAGTAGCGGATTGCCAGAGAACAAAAACCCCCACGTTTACCGAATGGCACGGTTTCTGCCGTTCGACCCTTCTCATGACCAGATCTATGAAGAGTACCAAGTCGCAAACGACTCGCTGAATCTCGACACCGTCGCATATCGCTACGTGCTTGATGCCGCCGAATCCGGCGCTCACGTCGTTGTTTTGACCGGTGACGCAGGCCACGGAAAAACCCATCTGTGCCGAAGAGTAATCGAGAGCCTCCTCGGCTATGATGAGGAGGAGGCAAGAAAACTCATTAACGAGGCTTGCGACGGTAGGAAGGTCATAAAGCCAAAAGACGGCAGATCTGGCGACCGCGCCGTGCGCATCTTCAAGGACTTCTCCGAATTTGCTCCTGAGATCGCGGCCACCCTCGTCGAAGCGTCGAGCAGCGGCGAGGCAGTGACCATCATCTGCGCTAACGAAGGACGGCTCCGAGCCGTTCTGTCGTCGAGCAAGGCCGGACCGCATTGCGCGGAATTGCTCAAGAGTTTCGGGTCATCCTTCGATGACGGAAAAGCCAGTCACGATGGACGCATCCACATTGTCAACTTGAACCATCAGTCTACGGCGGCGGGCAGTGACGGACAGTCTCTAGGAGACCGCGCCCTTCGCGACTGGACCTCTGGTGTGCGGTGGAGGAGCTGCCACGATTGCGACGCTCGTGCTGCCTGCCCGATCAGCCGTAACAGAGAAATGCTTTCTGAACGTGCCGACGAGGGAGTGGCGGCGATAAGAAAGGAAAAGCTGCGACTTCTGTTCGCGACGCTGGAGCGGATAGGCTACGTGATAACCATCCGCGACATGTTGATGGCGTTCGCATATTTGCTAACCGGCGGGCTGAAGTGTGAAGACGTCCACAGGATGAGGCGGCGCCGCAAGCAGGGCTGGCAGCAGGCTTACGCGTTCTACAACCTAGCATTCGCGGCACCCGATACGCTTTCGAAGGAACAGCTAAAACGCCTGCCTTTGATGCAACAACTTCCCAAACTTGACCCGGGAAGGCGGGCAATCAGGGAAATTGACGAGCGCATAGTCAATCAGCAGGGGATCTTTGYTCACGGCCAATTGGACCTACAGTTTCGGGCACCTTCAACATCATCAGATGATCTCATCGATGCGGCGGATGGAATTGATGAAATCATTGGAGATCCCCGCAACAAAAAGCAGAGGGCAGACGAAGCCGAAAACGTCACGCGCGTAGTGAGGTCGCTCAGGCGCCGAGCCTATATCGACGGCATCGGCGACGCCCTCGACATGACCCACCTTGGCTTCTCTTATGGTGCTGATTTTCTTGCCATCATCCATGACCAGATGGACGTACCCGAACGCACTCTTCTCAAGAAGAGAGTGATCGCCGGACTGCACCACATTCAGGGGCTCCAGTTCTCGGAACAAACACCMACGCTGCACCTTGTCGATCCGGCCTTCGGAAGATCGATGTCGGGAACAGCGATTCTGGCTGCGAGGATCAAGCCAGCAAATGTCGACCTGATGAGACTTTCCGAGAAATGGGGGAGCAGTGACGAGGTAATCCATCATGTAAAGGAAAGCGTCGACTGGATCGACCGCCATGTGGTCCTGCGAATTGTTGATCAACAGGGCGGAGCGCATGATCTGCTGCTCGACCTGATGACGTTCGACTGCGTTCTAAGGGCCGCGGCGGGCCACGTGCCGACCAAGTTCTACGAGCACGACATCCGACGCGTCGTCAGCTTCCTTGGCCGCATTGCGCAGTCGGCCCACGCAAGCTCGGATCAGATCAATCTTATTAGGGGCGGTCGATCCCAGACCATCTCCATTGACGGCAGCACCATTCAGGTCGGTGCCGGAGCCTGAACAAGGAATAGGCCGGACAATGCARGATGTCTCGGACGAGAAGATCCGAAAGGGGCCCGACGTCTCCCGCGAGCTGTTCGGGGGTGTCCTCGATTTCGATGCCTCAGGACACTACCCGGGCCTTGAGCTGTTGAACTTCGTCTACTGCGGTGAGGGCGGGGATCCGCTTCCTACCAGTGATGTGGTGAAGATCACCCGCCGGTCGCACGATTTCGGACGACGGCTGGTCTGGGATGCCAGCTTCAAGGATGACCCGCGACGGCACAATGTGCTCCTCGACGACATGGCCGCGGAAGAGACTTTGCGAGAGCTGCTCCGTTGTCTTCAGTTGGAAATCCCCAATGGAACCAAGGAACCCAAGTGGTCGAGGGCGCACTTCTTCCCATACACACCATCGCTCATTCACTGGGATGCACGGGAGAGATACGGAGAGATCCGCCTTGAGCGCCTCTACCTTCGCGGTGGAGGAGCTCTGGCCTTCAAGATCCTGAGGTCCGTCCMAGACCCAGCACGTCTCGAACGCATCAGAGACGGCTTCAAGCGACTTTATGCGGCGACTTCAGGGAGCCCATTGGAAATCCTAGCCGATTTCATCAACAAACAGAGCAAGACAGACGCGCACCCTAGCATCGATGATATCGAAAAGGCCACGCGCGCGAGTGTCGATGATTTCGAAGATGTCTACTGCAACGGCATCCTCAACATTCTCGAGCAGGAGGACGCGACCTCTGTTGCAAAGATACGGGCAGTGATGGGGTGGACCGCACTCTGGCTCGTTCTCATGCAGAACCGGCGCGCGAGAAAAAGCCTCGACCTCGATGAAAGCCCGATCATCTGTGACTGCGGGGCGGGCAGTCCGCAGTTGCGGCGAGTATCCCAACGCTGTTTGCAGGAGGTTCTCGGCAACATTGTCAACGCGGTCGTCAAGGCGGAGCCAAAGATCGCGAATGCCCAGCGAAACAAGATCCGCAGCTTTTTCTGGGCTACGGCCGCGGCAAATGGATTCCTGAATGCCTGGCGGGGACGAAAGCACTTCACGCTTTCTGTTGATGCCCTCGAGATGATCGTGCTGGCGACAATTCCGAGAGGTACGGAGATGCCATTCGAGAGGTTCGCGACAGAAGTTCTTTATGACTATCTCGGCATTGCGGTTGGTCGTGGCGCCGCCGAGGCTTCGGGCTTGGTGAATTCAATCGACGCCAGCATTTTCGAAGAAAACGAGACGCAATTGGCGCTTCAAATGATCGCTTCCGGACTGGCAACCCAATATTCCGATGCAACTAGAATGGTTAGGCCAAGATCAGATTCTTGATCGGATACAAAAATGAACGAAATTGAGAAATTAATTGCCAGTACAGCTTTCGAAATTGTTGCCAGAAGCTTCTCTGCCGGCGATGAATCTGACCGAAATTCGTTCAGATTGAAGAATCTTACGAGAGGCGAGTCGCTTGAGTTCCTTCGCACGTGGCAGGTTCAAAGCGCCGGTCACGGCCTCGAGCGTGTCCGGCTTCTCGTTGCAAGCGACTCCCATGAGGAATTCCCGAGTGAGTTCAGGGCGGACCCCGACCATTCCATCACGTACTATCGGAATAACAATGAACACGGCCTCGTTTACATCGAGACGAAGGTCGAGAGCGATGAGCAGGGCCTAAAGAACCTCTTCACCCTTCGAGACGTGAACTTTCTCGACGGCACGTTCGACGAGGAAGGGGAGTTCCTGGTTCCMGAGGAAATGGTCAGACAGGCGCTACGCATCGCAGGCTCTCMAAACCCTCAGGCCAACGAGTTCCTGCGTGACCGCCTCGTGGAGGTTCTCCGAGAACTCAACGCCGCGGACATGACTGTTCCCGTAAGGAAGTTCGCAGGCTTCCTATCGGCTGCAKCGCAGGATGTCGTTTCCGGCTTCGGTGTTTATTCGCCTGAGGAAACAAATGCCTTGGTCGGCAGATGTCTTGTCCATCTCGATATGTTCCCCGACGAGCAATGGCGTCAGAGTTCCGGACGCTTGGCGCGGCGCCTCTCTTTGAACCTCTTGAGATCGGAACTTGCTGCATCGCCGTCGTCGGACCTTGATGCCGAGAAGACCGCGCAGGACTGCTTCAGAACTAAGTTTGTGGACGAACAAGGCGAACCCTATCGGCCCGATGAGCAGACCCGTTGGCGGGAGGAATGCTCCAAATGCTGCCTAGATCCTACGCGCCAAAGGCGACAAAGGATTCCCTATCGGATCTTCGAGCAAATCTTCAGCAAGGACGTGAAAGGCCTCCCCCTCGGACGGCGCGTGGCCGAGGAGATCATGGACAGCGCTCGCGCGAGAAAGCCGGAGTTTGATGAACTCGCGGTGGAGGTCGGCTTGGGCAACCGATCTGGCGACGACGCTCGCAAGTTTCTCGAATGCGAGCCGGCGGACGCCAGCTTGTTGCCGTTGAAAGACCTGCTGTCGAAGCAGACGCTCCGGATGGTCGAGAAACTTGCTGCGCCTGCCGTGGAGAGGATCCAGAACCCGCTGATCAAGCTTTCACAGGTTGCCCGAGATTTTCGCGAAGACAATAACCTCGAGGATGGCGTTTTCAGGATCGAGCTTCGAGCCGGCGCAGGTGCCAACGATCAACATGCGCCCGCGATTGGACTGTTTGCGTTCCTCTACGGAGGATCTCTGATCGAAGTTCGAAATTCACTGGCAGATGGGATTGGCTCCGTTTTCCTAGATGTCGATGAGCGCCTGACGAGGCAAAGCCCCGTCCCGCCGCTCAAGAGGGAAATGGATCCTGACGCCGAGAACTCCAATACCACCTCATCGGAGGAGGACGAGGGAACGGCTTGGCTGCCTGTTCCACTCGAGTTCATTCTTGTGAATGCCGAAGATGGCACGGAGCTCGACAGCGGAATTGCGGTCGAGTGGTTACCTGAGGACCTGCCCTATCTCGCGCTGTTCTGGATATCCGTTTGCGGGGAGGATAGAGGCGATGTGACTGCTGAGCTCCACGCTCCCTCAAACCGGCGCGGCGAGGCATGGATCGAGGAAGTGGCTCATCGCGTTCTCTCTTTTGAGAATGGTAAAGCGCGACCAATTCGTGAGGAGGTTCTCAAGCACCCCATAATTAACCGGCTGGTGGCGATTCGCTCGGGGTTCAGAGATGAGGCGGAAAAGGCTGGCCTATCCTCTGAGCTGCTGAACAACGTATTTGATCAGTGGTCAGCTCTGCTAGCAGAGGCGCGCAGAGCCTTTGTCCCGGACGGTGAGGTCCCGGTCGGCATGATAGAGTTCCTGAATGCCGATTGCGTGCAGGGTTTCGACGGCGACCGCGTGCTCATGCTTCAGTCACACCCACTGAAGCTTAGGTGGATTGCGGCCTACCTTGCGAAGTCATCACAGCTTGCGGCGGGTGCGATCGAAGGATTTCTGCTGCTAAACGAGCAGAATGAGAGCCTGTATCTGAATTGGATCCAGGGGCTTTCGCCGCATCAGCAGCCTTCGATACACACGGCCGCAGACGGGCATGTTCTCTTTGCGGACGGCGAAAGAGGGTGGACCGAGACCTTCCAGAGAGCCGCCTCGTCGGGGGGCACTGCATCTGGGGACAGGATTCACTCAAGCCTCGTGGCGGAAATTGTCCGCCAGATAACAGCATACCTCCACGCTCATCCATACAAGGCTGACGGACTGAGAACACTTATTGTAACCGGCGGTGCCAGCGCACTTCCAGCCGACATTGTCCAAGGGGTTCGGCAAGGTGAATTCAAGGACCTGKCGATGACGATCGAGCTCGTCGCGCCGAAGAGTTGCTGGGATGAAGCGGCTCGCCAGTTCGAATTGGTGGACACCGACAACCGGCTCTCAGGAGAGGGAGCTTTGTTTCCACCCGTGCAGCTCAATCTTCATGATTTCGAAAAGGTCAAGATAGACGCAGACGAGGAACTGGGACGACTTGTCTGCGACCTTGCGATTGTTCCGCAGTTTCTTGACGATCACATCAGCACGGATGCGAAGACCGAGGACGAGTCAACGTCTATCGGGAAGTTTGATCCTCTTCTCGATGATCCGACTTACATCGCTTCGGGAGCCGGCGCCGCGGCCCTGTGGGTGTCGTTGAGACCCAAGATGTCCGATACGGCCCTTTCGGACTGGTCGACCTTGGTGGTCAGGCACGAACGTCGGAACCCTGTTGCCGCGGATCGCCCTGAAGCGACTGACTTCATCGACATTCGCATCAATTTTCACAACACCGCACGCTTCTTCGGGGCCCTTCATAAGCGTTCGCACTGGGTGATCACAGTCGAACGTCACATTACGAGAGAGCAGATTGAAAGGCTCGAATCCCGTCCGGAAGTGCTTTCACTGCGTGATGGTGTCGGACCGGGCGGTTTGTTCACCCTGATAGTGTCGTCTAACGCCGGGAAGCAGTTCGTAATCGATCGCCTCACAAGGAAACTGAAGCGGATTGCCGTTCTGATAGGGAGACAGGAGCTTGCGGAGCAGCAGGCGCAACAGTTTGCTCAGAAGATCTACGACGAGGCGAGGCAGATCTCGCCGCGGCTGACCCTCGACGCGCTCGGAATATCGCGGGTGACCGAGGAAATTCTTGGATTGAGCATAGCCCGGCAGATCGCTGACCACCAGTTCTCAGCCTCTGTAAAGGAGGGCTTCATCGCCTGGATCTCCCTCGATGAGCATCCGGAATGGTTCGCATCGGCAAACTCGATGCGTGCGGACATGATCAGGCTGGCGGTGAGTCTTGGGGACGATGGTCTTTCGGTCGACCTGCTCATACTGGAAAGCAAGTTAAGACGCTCCGGTTACGAGGCCCATGGGGCGGAGCAGGTGCGCAAGACCCTGCAAATGTTCAATGCTGTCTTCCCGCAGGATCCTGAACAGGATCCCATGGATGGTGAGCTCTGGAGAGACACGCTCCTCTCGGCAGTCGACACCGTCAGTGAAAACGCTGTCTTGATTCCGCTTTATACAACCTCAGGACGAATGCCGCGACGCTCCCGAGTGTCCGAGAAAATCAGAAACCTCTTTAGGGAGGGCGACTTCGCGTCGGTGAACATCGCAGGGCTGTATTCCATTTGCGAGTACTCCCACCCTCGAGAAATGACCATCGAGGCGTACGACGCAGACCCACGCGTTCAGATTGTAAAGACCGGAGGAAGCGCGCTGCTCGACAGGCTCGCTGATCCTTCGGTTCTCAAACCGACCGGAGCGGGCGATGGATCAGCGCTAGGGAAAGACGCGGAGACGGAACCGTCAACTCTGTCAATGACGGAGGACGATGTGGAATCTCCCATCGATGTCCCAACGCCCCCCGTACCTCCTTCAGAAGATGAAACCGTTGATGCCGAAGTCGCMGAGGATCAACCCATACCCGAGGCCGAAGAAACTGATGTCGGCAGCGGCCGTGGCCATTTGGGCAAGGCGGAGCTTGATCATAGGTATCAAATAATACTGGATACTTTCGGCCAGTACGGCATCAGCGTCAACAAAGCCGAGCCCGGAGTTGAGCACGCCATCGAAGGTCCGGCATCGATCCTCTTCCGGCTTCTGCCCGGCAGGGGCGTCGAGCCGAAGAAGCTGATTGAGAAAAGCGATGCCCTGAAACTTGCGCTCAAGCTAAATGCGTCGCAGGAAATCCGCTTCGCCATCGACGAGGGCTACATGACCATCGATGTCCCGAAGCTGGACAGAGACCGATACTTCGTCGATGCAGCCGATCTCTGGTCTCGCTGGAAGCGACCGGAGTTCGGTTTGAAGGTCCCCTTGGGGGAGGATCGCTTTGGCAAGGTAGTTGAGATCGACTTCAGTTCGTCAAATTCCCCGCATCTTCTTATCGGCGGTACCACGGGGAGCGGTAAATCCGAGGCCCTGAACACAATCCTCGGCGGACTGACAGAACATTATTCTCCGGACGAGGTTCGACTGCAGCTTATCGATCCGAAGGGGACAGAGCTTCAACATCTCTCGGATTCCGAACATGTTGATGGCGAGATAGGCTGGGACGAGGAGGATGCGATAGAAATACTATTGCGTGCCGTCGAGGAAATGCAGGCCCGCTATGCTAGGTTCAAGAGCTCCAACGTCAGAACACTTGGGGACTATAACGCCCAAGCACCTGTGGGCGAACKACTTCCGAGGTGGGTCATTGTTCTCGATGAGTATGCAGACCTGACATCGGACCCGGATGCGAAAAGGACGATCGAAGCACATCTGAGGCGCCTTGCTCAGAAGGCTCGTGCAGCTGGAATCCACGTCATTATTGCCACTCAGAAGCCGGATTCTACTGTTATCAGTACAAATTTGAGGTCAAACCTTCCCGCACAGCTTGCCTTGCGAGTAAAGAGCTCTACTGAGAGCCGGGTCATCATGGATGATCCAGGAGCGGAGTCTCTGACCGGAAAGGGGGACGCGTTCTTCAAAGAAAGCGGTATTTTGACCCGGGTTCAGTGCGCCAAGGTCTGACATGCCAGTCAATCTTCAAGCGAGAACGGTCCTCAGCAACGCTGCGATTTGCCGTGCAAGAAATGGGGGGACGGCGTTTCCCACTTGGACGTATTGCTGTGTGCGGTTGCCGAGGAACAGGTAGTCGTCGGGGAAAGTCTGCAGCCGGGCAGCCTCGCGCACGGTCAGACTGCGGCACTGAATCGGGTCGGGATGAATGAAGTAATGGCCATCCTTCGAGATGTGACTCGTGACTGTGGTCGAAGCCTCGCCGGCCAGCTGGACGCGGAAGCGGTCATTGAAGACGCCGCTGTGCCAGTTCCGGTGATCCGGACTGAGAGCCAATGGAAAATCGGCCGCCTTCGGGCTGTAGCGGTGCACGCTCCCGAATACCGCGGCGAACAGATAACGTCCAAGATCCGACGTCATGTGCACGCGTGTTTCGTGCTGGGCAATTGCGCGCAGATCGGGCCGCTCGATCCAACGCAGCAGCTCATCGTCCGAAGCGCCGTAGCTCTCGGGCAGGCATGACACTGCCCGAAGCGACGGCGAACCATCCCTCAGTCGCTTTGAAATGGTCAAGAACGCCTCACCGAGCGGGCTGTCCTTCTCCTTGTAGATGCCGGCCAGCTGCTTTGCTGCGTCAGTGACCTCGGTCCGCCAGGCAGCCGCATAGTCTAAGCCACGGCTGATGCCGCTGCGCAGGGCCGGCATCGTACCGATAGCGTCGCTTACCGTCCGCTTCTTTCCGGAGACGGYGATCTCGGCTTCAGTGGTCTTGCCCACGATATCGGACCGGATGCCGACAATGATCACTCGGTGGCGTCGCTGCGGGACTCCGAATTCCTCGGAGCAGACGATGAAGTCCGCCGGCTTCGCCGCCTCTCTAAGGCTGGCCTTTCCATTCTTTACCCGGATCGCGTGCAGTTCGTAGTGATGACCGCGACCTGTGCCGAGCGAAGACAGATCGTCCATTAGCATCTCGAATACAAGGCGGCTTTCAACTGTCGATGAAAGCATCCCCTTGACGTTTTCCATCACGAACACTGCGGGCCGAAGCCTGTCGAGCACCCGGATATACTCGCGGAACAGGTAGTGCCGCGCATCCTCTTCGGGCACGTAGCCGACCTTGCCTCTAGCCCGAGCGCGCCCCACCAAGGAGTAGGCTTGGCAGGGCGGTCCCCCGATCAGGATCATGTCGTCGGACTTCTTCTTCAGCTTGCCGATGGCACTATCGATCGCGCTCGCAGCGGCCTCGGTGCCGAGTTCCAGCGCGCGAGCTTCGTCGGCGGCAAGGCGCCATGCGTCCGCGTCGACAGCCGACCAGTCCGGTTCTGGGATCAGTCCTGCATGGAAGTCGATGAACTCACAGGGCAGGGTGTCGTGCCGAGCCCGGTATTCTCGGAGAAACGMGCGCAGCGTCAAAGTTCGGTGGGCCGATGCCTCCTTCTCGACCGAAATACCGATCCGGAATGGCGCAGGTCCGTCCTCGCCAAGAGACGCGAAACCCTCGCCGAGTCCGCCCGGACCGGCAAACAGATCGACAATGCCGAAAGCGGAAGGCAAATCAGGCTCCTAACGAATTTCATTCTGGCGGTGTATACGAGTTTCCGAGACGAAAACCAGGGCGCTTGTGGCAGACATCGTGGACCAGCAGACCCGTTCCCGGATGATGTCGGGAATACGGGGAAAGAACACGAATCCCGAACTGGTTGTTAGGCGGGCGTTGCACGCGCACGGCTTCCGCTTCCGGCTTCATTCCATGAAGGTTCACGGGCGGCCAGACCTCGTTCTTCCGAGACATCGCGCAGTTGTCTTCGTGCACGGCTGTTTTTGGCATCGCCACGCGGGCTGTCGTTACGCGACCAGCCCGTCGACCCGTTCCGAATTTTGGCAGGCAAAATTCGAAGCAAACGTCGCGCGGGACCGCGCTGTTCGTGGGGCGCTTTTGAAAGATGGTTGGCGTGTGGCAACTGTGTGGGAATGCGGTCTGCGGAAGCCGGATCGAGTGGCCTTCTCGACCGCACTCCTGTCGGCTTGGCTACGTTCGGACGAACGTGAGATCGAGATCGGCGATTTGTCGGCCGACAGCGCCATTGAGATCGCCCCTTGACGTGAACGGCGGCGCGGCAGGCAATTGACCGGTAAGCCCCGACCATCCACCACGTCGTTGCCCGCCATCCGCATCGCACGACGTGGATGCTCGGCCCCAATGGTTCACAAGGTCGAGCAACTTCGTCCGGAATGACGCCGGAGCCTTCCTGCCTCAGGTCACCCGCGGCTCGAACACCACTTCGCGATCGCCCGGCCATTTCAGCCGGTAGGCGACCTTGATCTCCTTCTCCGAGCCGGGAGTGAGGTCGAAGGTCCAGGCCGAGACGCTGCGCTTGGCGGCGACCGTACGCGCTTGCATTCGTACGTCGGCGAGGCATTCTATGCCATTCATAACGTAACAATCGACTCCCATGCATGGGCGGTCCAATCCGGGAACGGCCCGAATGCCCGTCTGACACGGTCCTACGATGACAATATCGAGCGCGTTAAATGCGTTGCTGAGGTCCGACGAGGATTTGGCTGATGAGTATTCTAGGATCGAGCATGTCGTAGTTGACGAAGCTTAGGAGATCGTCGGCCGCCGGGGGCCGCTCAGGATTTTCTCGCTGGAGGCGCAAATGCTGTCACTGCGTACTATCTACAGATGCACCTGGATATCGCATCCAGGTATGGCATTATCTCGAACGAAGCCGGGACATGTGCTGGCATCATGACAGCGAGATTCTTGAACTATATTGGATAAATATCATCTGACTCTGGCGGCATGACTTACAAGACACCGGATCGACTAGAAAAATTGTTCATCGATTGGTTTGGCTCCTGAATATAGTATTCTTGGTACCTTGAATGACCCATGGGCATCGTCCGGACTTGTGCTGACACCTTGAATTGCAGCATTCCCCTTTTACAGAATTGACCGGACTTAGCGCTCATGCAGGATAAATCACAGGACAGAAGTGTCGTCGCCTGCCGCCTCGCCGAGGACCTGATCGGACCGCGTGCCCACAACGAGGAACTGACGGCGCGTCCATCCGACGTCTATCTCACTGGCATCCTCTGGCCCCAGCGCACGGCAATGGCGGGGGAAGATGACGATCGCCTCGGAACCGCGGGCGCCGGCTCGGGTGAGGAGAGCAACGGCGAGAGCGATGCGGTCAGAACTGGGTCGATTCAGAAGCCGTCCGTGGCAGGCATATCGTTCAGCGCTGCATGCAACCGCACACCACAAGTGCGGGTCATCTGCAGCTTCGCCACCTACCGGCTCAAAAAGCGTGACGACCTCGACGTCTGGGTTCGACAGCCACACCGGGTCGAGATTGCAGGTCTCGACCTGCCGCCCGGCCCGAYGCGCGAGATTGCGCTTGCGGAACAAGGTGAAGGGCTGCCCAACGTCTCACTCAGCGTCCGATGCATCAATGCCGGTGGTGCCGTTCTAGTCACCCTTTCGCTCGTGAATTCGGTAGTTCCAGAGCAGGACCGAAACGAGATCGAGGCCGCGTCGCTCTTCCAGACGGCGCTTCGCATCGAACCGTGCGAGGGGACTCTGCTGATACCGAAGCCTCCCCGTCGCTCGACGTCGATGCGTCAAGGGGGGACCGGGGGGACCGCCTCAGTCAGCGACGAGGAAAGCGGGGCAGTACTTTACAGGAACGTAGCGGAGTTCGCTATCGGTMACGTATGCTCGGCCGAGTGGGAGTCCGTGAGCCAACCAGGCGGAGTGCGCCCCAGTGCACGATGGGTCGGGACAACCTGGCTCCCGTCAGCCATCGTCGAGGGCGTCGATCCGAACGGTCATGCCTTCTTTTCCGAGCTTGGCAATGAGAGCGGGTCGTTCGATCCGCTCTCTGCGGAGGAGCTAGCCTTCGCCGATACGGCGACCCTACAGCAGGGACTGGAGCTATTCTGCGACGCCTACGACCGCTGGGTACAAGTGCAGCGGAAACGACTCGACGACGTGACGGACGTGAGTCCCGAGCTGAGGTACGTCGTTGAGGCTCATCTCGCCCGGTGCGAGGAGGCGCTCGGGCGTATGCGGGCATCAGCCGTCGAACTCGGCGCCAATCCACGGCTTCGGCGAGCCTTCCAGCTGGCAAACCTCTCCATGCGCCTGCAGCACTCGTGGGACAGCTCCAAGAGCCGCTACGGTCCACTGCGCTGGCGGCCGTTCCAGCTGGGATTTCTGCTCCTAAGTGCACCATCGTCGGTGGCCCGCGATCACGAGCACCGAGGGGTCATGGACCTTCTCTGGTTCCCCACCGGTGGGGGCAAGACTGAAGCATACCTTGCTCTGATCGCGTGCATCGCCGTGTATCGCCGCCTCTCGGATGATCCGAACGACCACAGCGGTGTCTGCGCCCTGATGCGCTATACGCTTCGCCTGCTCACGACCCAGCAGTTTGCACGGTCCGCCGCAATGATCGTGGCTCTGGAGGCCATACGCACCGGCCGGGTGGCGTCTCCAGACGGCTTGCCGCTTCGAGGTGACGGGCCGTTCTCGATCGGCCTGTGGGTTGGCGGAGACGCCACTCCCAACAAGCGCGCAGATGCATTCGCTTCCCTTCGTGGCTCTTCGGAGGTTGCGTCACCAAAGCAGCTCGCCCGCTGCCCCGCCTGTGGCGAAAAACTGAAATGGTCGATGGCGAGCGCCACCTCACCCGTTGACGCCGAATGCACGAACAGCACGTGCAAGATGTATGGAATCCTGCCTGTCTTCACTATAGACGAGGATGTCTACGACAACCGGCCGACGTTGCTCATCGGAACGGCCGACAAGTTCGCGCAGATCGTCCGCGAGAAGAGAACCAACAGCCTGTTCGGTGTTTCGGATGGCTCTCCGCCTGACCTGATAATCCAGGACGAGCTGCACCTTATCTCCGGTCCCCTCGGCACGATCGCAGGGGCATATGAGGCCGCATTCGACCTGATGTTCGCCGCGCGTGGACATCGGGCAAAGGTCATCGGCTCGACGGCAACGATCCGCAGAGCATCGGAGCAGGTACTAGCCCTGTTTGATCGCGAAGCATTCCAGTTCCCCCCGCCGGCGATCGATCATGACGACTCCGGTTTTGCGGTTCGTGATCGGCGGCCTAAGGCGGTGGGAAGACGCTATCTCGGCGTCACGACGGCCGGTCGATCGGCAAAGTTCACCCTGCAGGCCGTCGCAGGCTCCCTGCTGCAAACGGCTTTCGGGGCATTCAGCGACGATGTTCGCCGGGACGCCTACTGGACGCTCGTCGGGTACTTCAATTCGCTTCGCGAGCTTGGCGGCGCGCTCGTCCTCATGCAGGACGACGTCACCGACAGCATCGCGCTCTATGCTGACGCGCGCTCCGAAGAGCGACGACCCCTCAGCAACGTCGAGGAGTTGACCTCCAGAAGGACACAAGAAGAAATCCGCGAGATGCTCGACCTCCTCGACATCAAGGTCGGCTCCCCGGGCGCAGTCGATACGGTGCTCGCGACGAACATGGTCAGCGTCGGCGTGGACATTTCCCGACTGGGACTGATGCTGGTCAACGGGCAACCCAAGACCATCGCCGAGTACATCCAGTCCACCAGCCGTGTCGGGCGGGGGGATGTGAGCGGACTTGTGGTCTCGGTCCTCAACAACGCCAAGGCGCGCGACCGTTCGCATTTCGAGGCGTTCTGCAGCTGGCACCGCACCCTCTACAGGGATGTGGAAGCAACCAGCGTTACTCCCTTCGCATCACGGGCTCGCGACAGGGCACTGCATGCAGCACTGGTGGCCGCGGTACGCCATCTTGTTCCCGACATGCTGGACTCTCCGCGGATGGAAGATGACGCAGAAGACAAGGCGATGGACCTCATCGACTTGATCGTCGAGCGTGCGAAGCGCATCGATCCCGAAGAGACCGCCGTCCGGGAAGAGCTTGAACGCCGTCTCGACACTTGGAGAGCAAGGTCCCCGGCGGTCTACTGGAGCGACTACAAGGGAGGGAAATCCCTTCTCCAGAGTGCCGAACGCGCTGCCGCCCGCCGGGCTGCCGGCCGCGACACAGGCGCCGCGTGGCCGACCCTCAACTCCATGCGAACCGTCGAGGCCGGAACCCCGTTTCGGATGGCCCCTGTCCTCAGGGCGAAGGATGATACGCATGAAGAATGATCTTCAGGATCTGCGTCGCAGCGCAGTCGTTTCGACATTTGGCCCTGGCTCCGTGGTGGATTTCAGGGCGGGTGGAGGAGCCGTTTCGGGTATCGCTGCAGGGCTCGAGGAATGGGACCGCTCCTTTCCTCCGGCTGGTCTGGCCCACCCTCAGGTCATCCGAGAGACACGCCTGCAGAAGAAGCTTGGCGTGAAGGGCTTCCGGACACCTCCTGTCACAGTCGAGCGGGGGAAGGACGACGATCCGGATACCCGGCGGCTCGTCGCCGTGCGTTTCCCGAAATGGCTGCAATGTCCAAGCTGCGATGTCATCAAGCCGGAACGGCGATGGAAGAACGATCCAGGCAAGGCCTATCGATACTGCCCGACCTGCACGGAAAAATCCCATGGCGAAAGCAAGGTCTTTGTCATCCCCGTACGCTTCGTCATGGCTTGCAAGCATGGCCACGTCGACGAATTTCCCTGGGACTGGTGGGTAGGTCATAAGTCGGATTGCCCGGTTTCGCAGCGTGAGAACACGGAGCGTCATCCCGGCCTAATCCTGCGGTCCGAGAAACCCGGCCTTGCCGGTCTCATCCTCAGTTGTCAGAAGTGCGGCGCGCGCCGGTCGATGGACGGCGTATTCTCGAAGAAGACGTGGGAACGTGGTCCGAAATGCCGGGGGCATCGACCGTGGCTGGCTGATGGCGAAGAAACTTGCGGCAGGGAGCAGTATGCCGTTCAGCGAGGCGCGTCCAACCTGTACTTCGCGGTTACGGAGTCAGCCCTCAGCATTCCGCCTTGGTCCGACCGTCTCCAGGAAGTTCTGGGTGATTGGTGGAGTTCACTCACAAACCTCGACGACCCAACGAAGCTGGAGGAGTACATCGGCTTCCTGGCAAAGGGTGATCTAGAGAGCATCCTGAAGGAGCTGGAAATGTCACCCGCGGAACTGGCGGAGGCGATCCGGGCCCGCCTCACGTCATACGGACAGCTGCGAACCGACGACCTGCGTCCGGCAGAATATCGACAGTTCGTCACCGAACCTGGTCGCAGTCGGACGCCGGACATCGACTTCGAAACCCGTAGAGAAGCAGTATCCCCGGAGATAGCTCCATGGATATCCCGGGTGGTACGGGCTGTGCGCCTTCGTGAGGTCCGTGCCATCAAGGGGTTCACCCGGATCAATCCGCCCGGCGATCCGGACTCGCCCGAGGTGGCACGGCTCTCCAAGGATCCGCTTGAATGGCTCCCAGCGATCGAGGTTCGCGGCGAAGGCATCTTCCTCGCACTGAATGAGGAGCGGCTGTCGAACTGGGAAAGCAGACCGGATGTCATTGCACGCGTCTCCCAGTGCCAGATTCGACACCAGGCGGACTGGAGGGAACGCTATGGCGAGGACGGCAAGCCGCCTAAAGCGATAATCCCACGCTACATGCTCTGCCACACCCTCGCGCACGCGCTCATGCGCCAACTCACGCTGGAGTGCGGATATTCCTCAGCGTCCCTTCAGGAGAGGATCTATGCCGGAACTGACGAAGAGCAGATGGCCGGGCTTCTGATCTATACCGCAACACCGGACTCGGACGGAACGCTCGGCGGCCTCGAACGGCAAGGAAAGGCGGCTCGCATCGAGGGCGTCCTTCAACGTGCGATCGACGCGATCGAGTGGTGCTCCTCCGATCCGCTCTGCATCACGGACATGATGGGAGCGATCAACAGCTACTCGCATTCGGTTTGCCACGCCTGCTGCCTTGCTCCCGAGACGTCCTGCGAAGCCTTCAACACCTTCCTCGACCGCGCGCTGCTGACCGGAGACGGGACAGGTTCGGGCCTTGGATACTTCGAAGACATGCTTCGGAGAAGCTGATGGCAGTGCTCTGGCCAAGGAAACTCCCCCGTTCGGTACTGGATGATCCGAGGCGCCGGGCAGAGGTCCGTGTATATGATCGCCTCGCCGAAGTTCTCGACGACACCTTTCATGTCTTCTACTCGAGTCCCTGGCTGGGCACCGACAGGCTGGGAAACGAGAAGGATGGCGAATGCGACTTCCTGATCGCGCACCCCGACCACGGCATCCTCGCGATCGAAGTCAAGGGGGGGAAAGAAATCACGTTCGACCCGAGGGACGGTCAGTGGCGCAGCACGGATCACGGTGGTTTCGTCCACAAGATCAAGGATCCGGTGGCGCAGGCGCGAAGCGCAAAGCATGAAATCCTCAAACGACTCAACGGGTCAACGAGGTGGCCGAAGCGCTTCATTCATGCCGCCCATGGGGCGATCTTTCCAAGTACCGGCTCTCCACCCGGCCATCTCGGAGCTGATCGCCCGGCCTCGATCTTCTGTTGTTCGCGCCAGTTTCAGCAGGGACTTCGCGGATGGCTAGACGACCGGCTGAAGGCAGGGCGACGGCCAGGCAATTGCGAAGCTTTGGGTGATGATGGCATCGCAGCACTTGAAAGACTGCTGGCACACCCCTTCACGCTCAGCTTCCGGATCGGTGCCGCTATCGCGGAAGCCGACACGGAGTTCCGCGTCCTTGAACCGTCTCAGTACCATGTCCTAGACGCGATCGCCGATATCACACGGGCGCTCATCCGTGGTGGCGCAGGAACCGGCAAGTCCGTGCTGGCGATCGAGGAAGCACTTAGGTCTGCCGCGGCTGGAAGGAAGACCCTCCTGACTTGTCACAGCCGACCTCTCGCAACCAACCTCGAGCGGAATCTGAAGGACGTCGAAAACCTTACGGTAGCCGGGTTTCACGCGCTGTGCGGGCTCATCTCACGTCAGGCGGGCGTCCAAACGCCTTCCAACATCAGTGAACGGGAACTCTATGAAGGCGCGCTGCCGAATGCGCTCTACCGCGCGATGGAGATACAGCCCGCACTCAGGTGGGACACGATCATTATCGATGAAGGCCAGGACTTCAGCGCCAACTGGTGGATCGCGATCGATGCCTGCCTGAGCCACGGTGGACAACTCCGTGTATTCATKGACAGCAACCAGAGGGTCTACGAGAGCGCGGGGAATGGCGTTCATGATCTGAGCGTCGTTCCGGTTCGGCTTTCCCGAAATCTCCGCAACACGAAGAACATCCATAATGCCGCTTCTGTGCATTATTCGGGCCCTGAGATAATCGCGGACGGGCCCGATGGTCTAGAGGTCTCATGGATCAATGCCGAGAATCCTGATGCAAAGGTCGACGCGGCATACAGGGAGCTTCGAAGGCTCGTGTTCCACGAGGAAGTGGCCCCTGGTGACATAGCCGTGCTTGTCAACGGACCAGCCGTCCGGACGAGCTTTCTCGAAAGAAGCAGCGGGACCAGCGTTCCGCTTACAGATGCCGAAACCATGGCGCTCGAAGACGTGGTCGTGGATACCGTGCGGCGGTTCAAGGGTCTGGAACGACCGGCAATAATCATGATTGTCAGCGGCGACGAAATGGAGCGCCGCGAACTGGCCTATGTCGCGTTCTCGAGAGCGCGGGCCTATCTCTGCGTTGTGTCGTCCCGAGGCGAAGCCAAGTGGCTGTCGGAAGGGTTGCGCGACAACTGAGCGCACTCCTGTGTGTTTCGGCATGCAAGTTTGGCTCTGACTCACTTTTGATGGAATTCTGGATTCGGTTGGCGTTGATTTCACATGAGGAATCAATGCCATGCGCCAAGCCCTCCGGCCGTCGACCCTGGTTCCACGCAGCTTCGTTGTGAACGACGCCGTCATTGACGATGCAGGCT
>NZ_JBFTLD010000114.1:0-19975 GCF_056396265.1 Allobosea sp. 05T422_2
CTTGTGATGCGGCGGGAATGGACCGACGAGATCGCGACCAATTTTTACGTCAGCCGCTACCAGCTATCGGTTCCGCTGATCGACCAGGCCAAAGGCAAGATCAGCATCGACCGCGCCGCCGCCAATCTGGTCTGGACACCGATCGAGGGTCTCAAGGCCGGGATCGAAGCGTCGGTCGCGCAAGCCCGGATATCCCTGACTGGCCGGCAGGTCGCCGCAGGGCTGGCGGGGCGCCTAATCTCGACTCAAGTCTTCATAGAGCGCGCGTTCTGATGCATCGGCCCGAAAAATGAAGCGCGGTTCCCGGAAAGGCCGATGCCAACGCAGAAGGCCAGATGATCGGGCCCGATACCTGACCGATGGTCTGATCTTCTACCTGCTGCGCTCCGCCCTGAGCTTTTCCCAGTATTCCAGCCGCTTTCGGATCTCGCGCTCGAAGCCACGCTCGGGTGGATCGTAGAACAGCTGCCGGCCGAGCGCATCCGGCCAGTAGTTCTGGCCGGAGAAAGCATCGGGTGCGTCGTGGTCATAGGCGTAGTCAGCGCCGTAGCCCTCTTCCTTCATCAGCTTCGTCGGCGCGTTCAGAATGGTCTTGGGTGGCATCAGCGAGCCGCCCTCCTTGGCCGCGCGCCGCGCCGCCTTGTAGGCGATATAGGCCGCATTCGATTTGGGCGCCGTCGCCAGATAGATCACCGTGTTGGCGAGCGCGAGCTCGCCCTCGGGGGATCCCAGTTGTTCATAGGTCTCGGCCGCGGCGCGGGCATGGACGAGCGCCTGCGGGTCGGCGAGCCCGATATCTTCGACCGCCATGCGCACCAGCCGCCGCGCCAGGAAACGCGGATCCTCACCGGCATCGAGCATGCGGGCGAAGTAATAGAGAGCCGCATCCGGATCAGAGCCGCGGATCGTCTTATGCAGTGCCGAGATCAGGTTGTAGTGGCCGTCCTGCGCCTTGTCGTAGATCGGTGCGCGACGCTGGATCACCTCGGCGAGACCGGCCTCGTCGAAGATCTCGTCCGGCTTGGCGGCACGCCAGATTTCCTCGGCCAGCGTCAGTGCCGCCCTCCCGTCGCCATCGGCAAAGCGGGCAACCGCCAGCCGCGCCTCCGGCGTCAACGGCAATTCCTTGTTCTCCAGCACCTCGGCCCGGCCGAGCAGAAAGAGCAGCGCGTTCTCGTCGAGGGATTGGAATGTGAGCACCCGCGCCCGCGACAGAAGTGCGGCGTTGAGCGCGAAGGACGGATTCTCGGTTGTGGCACCGACCAGCGTGATCGTGCCGTCCTCCATGACTGGCAGGAACGCATCGAGCTGAGTGCGGTTGAAGCGATGGATCTCGTCGACGAAGAGCAGCGTGCCCTTGCCTCCCAGCCGTCGCCCGCGCGCTGCCTCGAACACCTTCTTGAGGTCCGCGATCCCGGAGAAGATCGCGCTGATCTGCTCGAACCCGAGATCGACCGCACCGGCGAGCAGGCGCGCGACCGTCGTCTTCCCGGTGCCCGGCGGCCCCCAGAAGATCAGGCTGCCAATAGAGCCCGAGGCCAGCAGTCGCGTGAGCGCGCCATCCGGCCCCGTCAGGTGCTCCTGCCCGGTGACCTCGGCCAGCGTCGTCGGCCGCAAACGGTCGGCAAGCGGGCGCGGCCCCGCCTTGTCGAGGCCGGAAGCGGAAAAGAGGTCGCTCACCCCGGGAAGACCGATGTCACGGTCTGTCCGGCACGCGAGATCGTCACCTCCCAGGCGCGCTTGCGCTGACGCAGGGCCGCCTCGACATCTCGCGAGCGCTCCATGCGCTCTCCGTTCAGGGCCAGGATGATGTCGCCCTTCTGGAAACCGACGCGAGCCGCAAGGCTGCCTTCCTCGATGGCACTGACCACGACGCCTTCGGTTCCGGCATCGATCGAAAGCTCCTCGGCAACCGCCGGCGACAGGTTGAGCACCGTCAGCCCCGAAAGCGGCGTGCGGCCCGAAAGCGTCACGGTTTCGCGCGGCCGCGTCTCGGGCGCCGGAACGAGCTTCACCGGAACCACCAGGCGCTTGCCGCCGCGCAGGACGGTCAGAGAGGTCGTACCCCCGATCGGGCGGGTCGCGAAACGATAGCCGAAGGCCTCGGGATCATCGACGGCGACTCCGTCAAGCGCGAGGATGACGTCCGAACGCTTGAGCCCGCCCTCGGCGGCCGGCCCCTTCTCGACCACGCTGGCAACGACCGAGCCGGCCGGGCGGTCGAGCCCAAGCCCGTCGGCGACATCGGCCGTCAGTGCCTGCAGCCTGGCGCCGAACCACGGCCGGCGCACCGAAGCAGCACCCGACTTCGCGCTTTCGACGACGACGCGAACCATCGACGAGGGAATCGCAAAACCGATGCCGTGGCTGCCGCCAGAGCGCGAGAAGATCGCGGTGTTGATGCCGATCAGTCGGCCTTCCATGTCGACCAGCGCGCCGCCGGAGTTGCCGGGATTGATCGCCGCATCGGTCTGGATGAACGACTGCGCATCGGCGACACCGACCTGCGTACGAGCCAGCGCCGAAACGATGCCCTGCGTCACGGTCTGCCCGACGCCGAAGGGATTGCCGATCGCCAGCACGATATCGCCGACCTGGAGCTGGTCGGAATCGGCAAGGTCGAGCGCGCTCAGATCCTTGGCGCCGTTCAGCTTCAGCACGGCAAGATCGGTGCGTGGATCGCGCAGGACAATCGTGGCTTCCACCTCGCGCTTGTCCGCAAAGGCGACCTTGACCTCGCTCATGCCCTCGATGACGTGGTTATTGGTCACCACGAGCCCGCTCGCATCGACGATCACGCCTGACCCAAGCGATCGTTGCACGCGTTCGCGCGGGACACCGAACCCGTCATCGCCAAAGAAGCGGCGAAAGAACGGATCGTCCATGAAAGGGTTCTGAGCCCGACGCTCGACACGGGCGCCATAGACATTCACGACCGACCCGGCCGTCTTCTGCACGATCGGCGCAAAGGAAAGCTGAACCTGCTGACGGGTTTCCGGAACCTGCCGCGCCTGCGCAAGCAATGGCAGCGGCGCAAGGCTCGCAAAGAGCATCAAGGCGGCCGGCAAGGCAGTTCTTCCGAAACGGACCGGCATGATCCCGCGCTTCATTCCTGTCTCCACGCTGAAACAAAACACCGCTGGCGGCGTTCCAAGTCTTCCAATACGAACCATTCCCGGGAAATCTCTTCGCCCGCGACGCCACTGGCGCCATCCGGATCATCGACCGGGTCAGTCGAGCAAAGATCCGCGAAGGAGCTGGTCCCTTGAGTCTGATACGTCTTGTTTATGCCAGCCGGAGTCGCCTCGTCGAGGCCAATCGCAGTGAGGAGGTTGGCAGGATGATCGCCAGCGCCCAGCGGCTGAACGTACAGAACGAGGTGACGGGATTTCTCCTGGTGACGCCCGGGGCCTTCGCGCAGGTGCTCGAAGGCGAGGCGCATAATGTCGCGGAGACATATGGCCGGATCGTGGTCGATCCACGCCATACCGGGATCCGCCTGCTGGCCGAAGAGCAGATTGCGGCCCGGAGCTTCCAGAACTGGTCGATGGGCCTCGCCGAACATGACGAGACCACGCACTTCATCTTCGGTCTCTACGGTGTCACGCCAGAGGCCGATCTCCAGGTCCAGCCTGCCGACGTGCTGCTGGATCTCGCTGGCGAGCTTGCCCGCCAGCGAGCATAGGGCCAAGCCTCACTTGTCCTGAAGCAGGATCTTGTACTTTTCGATCTCGCCCGGAACCATCGCGCCGACATGGGCAGGCGTGAGTTCGTTCTCGGCTGGCAGCACGGACGAAAGCTCCTTGAATCGAGCTTGCAGGTTCGGACTCGCAAGCGCGGTCCGCAAAGCCTGATTCAGCTTGGTGACGATCGGTTCAGGCAGGCTTTTTGGGCCGAAGAGCGCATTCCAGCCCTGGGCCTCGAAAGCCGGCAGCCCGGCCTCCCTGGAGGTTGGCACATCCGGAAGGCTGTCGAGCCGGCTCGGTGTCGCGACCACGAGCGCCTTGACCTTGGCTCCCTGCACCGCGCCCGAGAGCGAGGTTGCAGCATCGCAGACGCCGTCGATCTGCCCGCCCATCAGGTCGTTCAAAGCCGGTCCTGCGCCCCGATAACTGACGAGCGCAACCTCGACACCAGCCGCCTTGATGAAGTTCCGGCAGATCAGATAATTCGACGAGCCGACACCAGCATGCCCGAGACTGACCTTGCCGGGGTTCTTCTTGGCATAGTCGACGAACTCCATCAGGTTCTTGGCCGGAAAATCGAGCTTGAGCGCGATCATCGGCGATGTCTTGGCGACGAGGCCGATCGGCGCGAAATCGGCCTGGGTGTATTTCAGATCCGGATAGATCGAATAGGACGCAGCATTGGTTCCGCTATTGCCGATGACGATAGTGTAGCCATCGGGATCGGCCTTGGCGGCGCGCGTCAGGGCCGTCGCGCCCCCCGCCCCTGCCATGTTCTCCATGACGATGCGCTGGCCGAGCACCCGCCCCATCTCGTCGCCGACCAGCCGTGCGATCACGTCGGAGGAGCCCCCGGCTGCGAATGGCACGATCATGGTGATCGGCTTGTTGGGATAGCCGTCCTGCGCCAGGGCGGGAGCCGCCAGCGCCAACATCGCCGTCAGCGCCAGCCGCCGCGTGGTCAATAGTCTTGAAATCATCAGTCTCTCCCTCCGGGGCCGCCTCTTGCGGGCGGTTTTCGCTGGAAAGCTTGACCATTGCGCTTTGTGGCGCACAAGCGGCGTTTCGAGCAATAATCTTCGGCATCAGTTGCCGATCCAGCGCCTACTGACGCGAAACGCGATGCCCCGCCTGTCACCGCGAACGCAGCTCTGGGCCTCCCGCGCTTGATGGCCGTCCGCTCCGGGCCGGTCGATGTCATCCGCGCCCCGCGCGAGCCTTCATTTCCACCACCAATGGCGGTCGAGAACCCCGTCGGACTGTGTCCATACGTCATCGCAGAGGCCGACATCCGGGTCGCGCGCCTCCCCGGCCCCTTCGCAAAAGAAAAGGCGGCCTTGCGGCCGCCTTTCAAATCTCCGGGGAAGCAGCCTTGCTCAGGCGGCTTCGTCGTCAGCCGTGAAGACCGGGCCGGAATCCTTGCCCTTGGCATCGACATCGCGATCGACGAACTCGATCACGGCGAGCGGGGCGTTGTCGCCGAAGCGGAAGCCGGCCTTCATGATGCGCAGATAGCCGCCATTGCGCTCCTTGTAGCGCGGGCCGAGGACCGCGAAGAGCTTGCCGACGAGTGCGACATCCTTGATCTGGGCGATCGCCTGACGGCGGGCGTGCAGGTCGCCGCGCTTGGCGAGGGTCACCAGCTTCTCGACKACCGGACGCAGGTCCTTGGCCTTCGGCAGCGTGGTGGTGATCTGCTCATGCTTGATCAGGGCCTGGGACATGTTGGCGAACATCGCCTTGCGATGCTCAACCGAGCGGTTGAAACGACGACCGCGGAAACCGTGACGCATTTGGCTCTCCTGTGATTACGGCCGCCGTGCCACGGTACGGCCGTTCATTATGCTCCGGCGCTCACGCACCGTGCGGGAAACAGGCGCGGAGGCAAGCTCCGCGCCGGCGGGATCAGTAATGCTCTTCGAAGCGCTTCGCCAGCTCTTCGATGTTCTCCGGCGGCCAGCCGGTCACGTCCATGCCGAGATGGAGGCCCATGGTCGCGAGCACTTCCTTGATCTCGTTCAGCGACTTGCGGCCGAAGTTCGGGGTACGAAGCATCTCGCCCTCCGACTTCTGGATCAGGTCGCCGATATAGACGATGTTGTCGTTCTTCAGGCAGTTCGCCGAACGCACCGAAAGCTCGAGCTCGTCGACCTTCTTGAGCAGCGCCGGGTTGAAGGGCAGCTGCGGCGCGGTCGAGACGGCCTCTTCCTTGCGCGGCTCCTCGAAGGTGATGAAGACGGCAAGCTGGTCCTGCAGGATGCGGGCGGCGAGCGCCAGCGCGTCCTCGGGAGTGACCGAGCCGTTGGTCTCGATCTGAAGGGTCAGCATGTCGCGGTCGAGATTCTGGCCCTCACGGGTGTTCTCGACGCGATAGGAGACCTTCTTGACCGGCGAGTAGAGGCTGTCGACCGGGATCAGGCCGATCGGTGCATCCTCGGGACGGTTCTGCTCGGACGGGACATAGCCCTTGCCGGTATTGACCGTGAACTCCATGCGGATCTCGGCACCCTCGTCCAGCGTGCAGAGCACGAGCTCGGGGTTCAGGATCGACACGTCGCCGACGGTGTTGATGTCACCGGCGGTGACGGTGCCCGGGCCGGACTTGCGCAGGGTCATGCGCTTGGGGCCCTCGCCCTGCATCTTGACGGCGATCGCCTTGATGTTGAGKACGATGTCGGTGACGTCCTCGCGAACGCCGGGAATCGACGAGAACTCATGCAGCACGCCGTCGATCTGGACGGCGGTGACCGCAGCGCCCTGAAGCGAGGAGAGCAGCACGCGCCGCAGCGCGTTGCCGAGCGTCATGCCGAAGCCGCGCTCGAGCGGACGAGCGATCACGGTAGCATGGCGCTTGGGGTCGTCTCCGACCTTGATTTCGAGCTTGTTCGGCTTGGACAAATCCTGCCAGTTCTTGCTGATCACGACCGCACTCCTGGTGCTTCATCTCTCGGCGGCGACGGGCCGCCCCGTACCGGCGCTCGCCAGTGCGA
Source organism: Allobosea sp. 05T422_2 (assembly GCF_056396265.1). Classification (NCBI taxonomy): domain Bacteria; kingdom Pseudomonadati; phylum Pseudomonadota; class Alphaproteobacteria; order Hyphomicrobiales; family Alloboseaceae; genus Allobosea; species Allobosea sp. 05T422_2. The sequence goes on from NZ_JBFTLD010000114.1 coordinate 6,677, forward strand.
GCGCCGCAATCCAATCCGGGCGTCAGACGCGACGGCGCTTGCGCGGCCGGCAGCCATTGTGYGGGATCGGCGTCACGTCGCGGATCGAGGTCACGGTGAAGCCGGCGGCCTGGAGGGCGCGCAGAGCCGATTCACGACCCGAACCTGGGCCCGTKACCTCGACYTCGAGGGTGCGCATGCCGTGCTCGGCAGCCTTGCGGGCCGCATCCTCGGCCGCGACCTGGGCGGCATAGGGGGTCGACTTGCGCGAACCCTTGAAGCCCATGGTGCCGGCGGACGACCACGAGATCGTGTTGCCCTGGGCGTCGGTGATGGTGATCATGGTGTTGTTGAACGAGGCGTTCACATGCGCGACGCCAGAAACGATGTTCTTGCGTTCACGACGACGAACGCGCTGGGCTTCCTTGGCCATAGTCTCTTTCTTTCATCCTTCGAGCGCGCCCGTCATGCCAGGCGCTGGGGATGTCGCCTGCCCTTGAGCGGGTCAGGCGACGCATAGACAGCGGGCCGGATGACCGGCCCGCCGAAACTCACTTCTTCTTGCCGGCGATCGGCTTGGCCTTGCCCTTGCGGGTGCGCGCATTGGTATGCGTGCGCTGGCCACGGACCGGCAGCGAGCGACGATGACGCAGACCGCGATAGCAGCCGAGATCCATCAGGCGCTTGATGTTCATCGAGACTTCACGACGCAGGTCGCCCTCGACCAGATAGTCGCGGTCGATCGTCTCACGGATCTGAAGCACCTCGGCGTCGGTCAGCTGGTTGACGCGACGCTCGTCGGCGATGCCGACCTTCTGGCAGATTTCCTTGGCCTTCTGGGCACCGATGCCGTGGATATACTGCAAGCCGATGACGACGCGCTTGCCGGTCGGAATGTTAACGCCCGCGATACGAGCCATGGTCTCTTCTCCATTGTCGGCCGAGGCGCCCGATGGCTGCCCGGCAGTGAAAACCTACCCGCGTCCGGTGGAGGCCGGCCCCTGCGAGCGTTGAATCGGCTCCATGCGAGAACGCGACGTCGCCCCTCCTCGCGAAGGTAACGGCATCGCCACATGCAACCGGATGAGGGTCGTTAGTCGGTCGAAGCTCTTGAGTCAACCCGCCGAACTCAAGAATCATGCCAGCTTCCTCGAAGCTGCTCTTACTCGGCCGGCAGGCGGCGTTACGGCTCAGCCCAGCTCGAGCGGACTGCGCCCCGCCCGACTGAAATCGATTTTGCACCTGCCGCAAGCGCGTTCCGGGCTTCGTTGATCGGGGCGGCATACGCCCTCTTCCAAACAGAAATCCCCGGCGCGACGAGAACCGTCTCCGCCGGGGCTGATATCGCTGACGACAGCAAGGTCAGAAGCACGAGCCCGATGCCGAACCCGTGCCCGCGCATTGCTAAGCGCCGAGTGCCTTGCAGATCGCGCCCGTCACCTCGTCGATCGGCTTCATGCCGTCGATCGCAGTGAGCTGGCCACGCTTCGCATAATAGGGCGAAACCACCGCGGTATCGCGGTTATACGCTTCGAGCCGGGTCTTGAAGACCACCGGATCGTCATCCTTGCGCACCGGTTGCCCGGCCGCCTTCGCCTCTTCGGCACGACGGATGATCCGGTCGACGAGCTTGTCCTGATCGACCGTGAGCTCAAGGACCGCGTCGAGCTTCAGCCCCTTCTGCGCCAGCATGGCGTCGAGCGCCTCGGCCTGGGCCAACGTGCGCGGAAAGCCGTCGAGGATGAAGCCCCGCTTCGCGTCCGGCTCCTCGATGCGATCGGCAACGATCCCGATGACGATATCGTCCGAGACCAGTCCGCCGGCATCCATCACCGCCTTGGCCTTGAGCCCCACCGGCGTCCCGGCCGCAACCGCGGCCCGGAGCATGTCGCCGGTCGAGAGCTGCGGAATGCCATGCTTCTCGACGATACGGGTTGCCTGAGTACCCTTGCCCGCCCCCGGCGGCCCCAGGAAGATCAATCGCATCAGCGCCTCGCCCCTCGCAACTTCGCCTTCTTGACCAGCCCCTCATACTGGTGGGCCAGCAGATGCCCGTGAACCTGCGCCACGGTATCCATGGTTGTCGTCACCACGATGAGCAGCGAGGTGCCGCCCAGGAGGATGATCGGAATCTGGGCATACGTGATCATGAACTCGGGGATAAGGCAGACAATAGTCAGATAGCCTGCGCCGAGAACGGTGATCCGGGTCAGCACGCGGTCGATATGCTCGGCGGTGCGCTCGCCCGGGCGGATGCCCGGCATGAAGCCGCCATGCTTCTTCAGATTGTCCGCCGTCTCGACCGGATTGAACACGATGGCGGTGTAGAAGAAGCAGAAAAAGATGATCAGCGCGGCGTAGAGGATCATGAACAGCGGCCGGCCATGCGCCAGATAGGTCGCCACCGTTGACAGCATGCCGGTGCCGCCCGAGGCCTGCGAGAAGCTGGCGATCGTCGTCGGCAGCAGCAGCAGCGAGGAGGCGAAGATCGGCGGGATGACGCCCGACGTGTTGAGCTTCAGCGGCAGGAACGAGGTCTGGCCCTCATACATGCGGTTGCCGACCTGGCGCTTGGGATAGTTGATCAGCAGGCGGCGCTGGGCCCGCTCCATGAACACGCAGAAGGCGATGACGCAGATGGCCATGACCAGGATCAGCAGCAGCAGGCCGGTCGAAATCGCGCCCTGACGGCCAAGCTCGAGGGTCTGGGCGAGCTGCGACGGGAACTCCGCGATGATGCCCGAGAAGATGATCATCGAGGTGCCGTTGCCGATGCCGCGGCTGGTGATCTGTTCACCGAGCCAGAGCAGGAACATCGTACCGCCGACCAGCGTGATCGTCGTCGAGAGCAGGAAGAACGGGCCGGGCTCGAGCACCAGATTGCCGGACCCCTGCAGGCCGACACCGATGCCGTAGGCCTGGAACACCGCCAGCACGAGGGTCAAGTAGCGGGTGTACTGGTTCAGGACCTTGCGGCCCTGCTCGCCTTCCTTCTTCAGCGCCTCGAAGGTCGGCACCACGCTCGACAGGAGCTGGATGATGATCGAGGCCGAGATATAGGGCATGATCGCGAGCGCAAAGATCGCCAGTCGCCCGACGGCACCGCCCGAAAACATGTTGAACAGGCCGAGCACGCCGGTCTGCGACTGTTTGAACAGGTCGGCAACGGCGTCGGGGTTCATGCCGGGCAGCGGGATATAGGTACCGAGCCGGTAGACGATGAGCGCCCCCAGCGTGAACCAGATCCGCTTCTTGAGCTCGTCCGCCTTCGCGAGCGCGCCGAAATTCAGGTTTGCCGCAAGCTGTTCAGCCGCCGATGCCATGCGTCCGGTCCTTGATCGGAATAAACGTCAAACAGTCGAACGGCGGCCTAGGCTTCTGGCCTGGCCGCCGTTCGCAATCGCTCATGTAAGCGTCGCTGTCACGCCTGTGAAGCAGCAGCCGCCAGGATCTTGACCGAGCCGCCAGCCTTTTCGATGGCCTCGACCGCCGACTTCGACGCGCCTGCCACTTCGAAGGCAAGCTTCGTCTTCAGTTCACCGACGCCGAGGATCTTGACGCCGTCGGGGGCCGCCTTCGAGATCACGCCGGCCGCAACCAGCGCCTCGATGGTGACGACGCCCTTGCCGTCGAGCTTGCCGGCCTCGACCGCCTGCTGGATCCGACCGAGATTGACCTCGTTCAGTTCCTTGGCGAAGAGGTTGTGGAAGCCGCGCTTCGGCAGGCGACGATAAAGCGGCATCTGACCGCCTTCGAAGCCCTTGACCGCCACGCCGGCACGGGCCTTCTGACCCTTGACGCCGCGTCCACCAGTCTTGCCCTTGCCGGAGCCGATACCACGGCCGACACGGATGCGGGACTTGTGGGCGCCTTCGTTGTCACGAATGTCTGTGAGTTTCATCGGACAATCCCCCTCACTTCGCGTCGACGACGCGGACGAGGTGCTTGACCTTCTCGATCATGCCACGGACGGAAGCGGTGTCCTGCAGGGTCGATTGGCGGCGGATCTTGTTCAGGCCGAGACCGATCAGGGTCTGGCGCTGCGAGGCCTCACGGCGGATCGGGCTACCGATCTGCTCGACGACCACGGTCTTTTCAGCTTTTGCCATGGTGCAGCCCTCACGCTTCGGCCGCGGCGTCGGTGCCGGCGTCGCGACGACGCGACTGCAGGGCCGAAACCTTCAGGCTGCGGCGCGCGGCGACGCCACGCGGGCTGTCCTCGTTCTTGAGCGCCGAGAAGGTGGCGCGCACGAGGTTGTAGGGGTTCGACGAACCGAGCGACTTCGACACGACATCCTGCATGCCAACCGCCTCGAAGACGGCGCGCATCGGACCACCGGCGATGATGCCGGTACCGGCCGGAGCTGCACGCAGCACGACGCGACCGGCGCCGTGGCGGCCCTGGACGTCGTGATGGAGCGTGCGGCCTTCGCGCAGCGGAATGCGGACCAGCCCGCGCTTGGCGGCTTCAGTCGCCTTGCGGATGGCTTCCGGCACTTCGCGAGCCTTGCCATGGCCGAAGCCGACGCGGCCCTTCTGGTCACCGACGACGACGAGGGCAGCAAAGCCGAAACGACGGCCGCCCTTCACCACCTTGGCGACGCGATTGATGTGGACCAGACGATCCACGAATTCCGAATCGCGCTCTTCGCGATCCTGACGGTCACGAGGTTCTCTCGCCATGTCATCCTCTTACTTGCGCGGACGCTGCCTGATGCAGCGCCGCTCGCTCGAGCATCCCGGATGGGATGTCAGAAGTTCAGTCCGGCCTCGCGGGCCGCATCGGCAAGCGCCTTGACGCGACCATGATACATGTAGGAGCCGCGATCGAAGACCACGTCCTTCACGCCGGCCTTGACCGCACGCTCGGCAACCAACTTGCCGATCGTGGCCGCAGCCTCGACATTCGCGCCCGACTTGATGTCGCCGCGGATGTCCTTGTCCAGGCTCGAGGCCGACGCGAGGGTGATGCCCTTCGCGTCGTCGATGACCTGGGCATAGATCTGCTTGCCGGTGCGATGCACCGACAGGCGAGCGCGGCCATTGGCGACCGCCTTGATGGCGCGACGGACACGGGCCCGGCGGCGCGCAGTGTTTTCTGTCTGCTTGCTCATGGCTCGCGTCCTTACTTCTTCTTCCCTTCCTTGCGGAAGATGAATTCGCCGGCGTACTTGACGCCCTTGCCCTTGTAGGGCTCGGGACCGCGATAGTCGCGGATTTCAGCGGCGGTCTGGCCGACCACCTGCTTGTCGATGCCGGTGATGACGATTTCAGTCGGCTTCGGCGTGACGATCGCGACCCCGGCCGGGATCGCATAGTCGATGTCGTGGCTGTAGCCGAGCGACAGCTTGAGCACCTTGCCGGTGACGGCGGCCTTGTAGCCGACGCCGTTGATCTCAAGCTTCTTCTCGAAGCCGTTGGTGACGCCCGTCACCAGATTGGCGACGCGAGCCCGGGACGTGCCCCAGAGCGAGCGCGCACGCTTGCTCTGCGAGCGCGGCTGAACGGCGATGGCGCCGTTCTCGAGCGCAACCGAGACATCATCGGGCACGGAGAAGGAGAGTTCCCCCTTCGAGCCCTTGATGCTCACGAGCTGGCCGGACACGTTGGCGGTTACGCCAGCGGGAACCGGAACAGGCTTTTTACCGATACGAGACATTGGATTTCTCCTGATGAGCGGCGCAGAAGGTCAGAAGACCTTGCAAAGCACTTCGCCGCCCACGTTCTGCTCGCGGGCAAGATGATCGGGCATCACGCCCTTCGGCGTGGAGACGATGGTCACGCCGAGGCCGTCGGCCACGCGCGGCATCGTGTCCACCGAAGAGTAGACGCGGCGGCCGGGCTTCGAGACCCGAGAGATGGCACGGATGACCGGCTGTCCCTCATGGTACTTCAGCTCGATGTCGAACTCGGTCCGGCCATTGCCGAACTCGGTCGTGGAATAGCCGCGGATGTAACCCTCGGCCTGAAGCACGTCGAGCACGCGGGCACGCAGCTTCGAGCCCGGGGTGGTCACGCGCGACTTGCGCCGCATCTGCGCATTGCGGATGCGGGTCAGCATATCGCCAAGCGGATCAATGATCGCCATGATGCGTCCTCCTCACCAGCTCGACTTGACGAGGCCGGGAACCAGCCCCTTGTTGCCGAGCTCGCGCAGAGCAACGCGCGACATCTTCAGCTTGCGATACACGGCGCGCGGACGGCCGGTCACTTCGCAGCGGTTGCGCACCCGGTTTGCAGCCGAGTTGCGCGGCAGTTCAGCCAGCTTGAGGCGAGCAAGGAAGCGCTCGTCCATGGACTGGCTCTCGTCATTCGCGATCGCGAGAAGACGCGCCCGCTTGCCCGCGTACTTCTTCACGAGCTGCCTGCGGTGTTCGTTCTTCTCGACGGAGCTTTTCTTAGCCATCGATCTCTCCTGGTTTCCGCGTATGAGCGGTAAGGCTCACTGCCGGAACGGGAAGTTGAAGTGCTTGAGCAGAGCGCGCGCTTCGTCGTCCGACTTCGCAGTCGTGCAGACGATCACGTCCATGCCCCAGACCTGGTCGACCTTGTCGTAGTTGATCTCAGGGAACACGATGTGCTCCTTGATGCCGAGCGCGAAATTGCCGCGCCCGTCGAACGACTTCGGGTTGAGACCACGGAAGTCGCGCACGCGCGGCAAGGCGATGGTGACGAGCCGGTCGACGAACTCGAACATCTTGGTCTTGCGCAGCGTGACCTTGCAGCCAACCGCCATGTTCTCGCGCAGCTTGAAGCCGGCGATGGCGAGGCGGGACTTGGTGATGACCGGCCTCTGACCGGCGATCATGGCGAGGTCGCCAGCTGCACTGTCGACCTTTTTACGGTCGGCAGTCGCTTCGCCCACGCCCATGTTGATGACGACCTTCTCGATCGTCGGGACTTCCATCACGTTCTTGTAGCCGAACTCGGCGATCATCGCCGGACGAACGACGTCCTCGTAATGCTTCTTCATGCGCGGCGTGAGAGCCGCCTGCTGATTCTCAGCCATCGATCAGATCTCCCGAACGCTTGGCGAAACGCACCTTGCGGCCGTCATCGAGCACCTTGAAACCGACGCGGGTCGGCTTGCCGTCCTTGGGATCGGCGACGGCCAGGTTCGACAGATCGATCGTGGCCTCCTTGCTGATGATGCCACCCTCGGACTGTGCCGAGGCCTTGGTGTGCTTCTTCACGAGGTTGACGCCACGCACCACGGCGCGGGCATCCTTCGGCAGCACCTGGAGCACTTCGCCGGCCTTGCCCTTGTCACGGCCGGCCAACACGACGACCTTGTCGCCCTTCTTGATCTTCGCAGCCATTACAGCACCTCTGGCGCAAGCGAGATGATCTTCATGTGGTTCTTGGCGCGAAGTTCGCGCGGAACCGGTCCGAAGATACGGGTGCCCACCGGCTCCTTCTGGTTGTTGATCAGCACGGCCGCATTGCGGTCGAAACGAATCACCGAACCATCGGCGCGCTTCACGTCCTTAGCGGTCCGAACGACGACCGCCTTCATGACGTCGCCCTTCTTCACGCGGCCGCGGGGAATGGCTTCCTTGATCGAAACGACGATAATATCACCGACACCGGCGTATTTCCGCTTCGACCCGCCGAGAACCTTGATGCACATCACACGACGGGCGCCGGAGTTATCCGCGACCTCGAGATTCGTCTGCACCTGGATCATGGCCTTGATCCTTCCAAACTGTATCAGCGCGGTTTCCGGGCGCGGCGTCAGCGCCGACCCGGACTACGACTGACGGGGGTCGATCGCCCCCTGGCCTCAATAAAGTGACTTACGCCTTAGGAGCGTTGTCGAGCACAACCCAGCTTTTCAGCTTGGAAATGGGCTTGGATTCCTCAATCCAGACCGAATCCCCAACCTTGAACGTCTGCGCCTCATCGTGGGCGTGATAGTTCTTGGTCCGGCGAACAGTCTTCTTGAGGAGCGGGTGCGTATAACGCCGCTCGACCTTCACCACAACAGTTTTGTTCTGCTTGTCGCTAACGACGACGCCCTGCAGCACGCGCTTCGGCATTGTCCTACTCCTCAGGCGCTCGCCGCAACGGTCTTCGACCGCTGCAGCGTCTTGATGCGAGCGATATCCTTGCGCACCTCAGTCACCCGAGCGGTATTCTCGAGCTGGCCGGTAGCGCGTTGGAAACGCAGGTTAAACTGCTCCTTCTTCAGCTTCAGGAGTTCGTCCTGGAGCTGGTCGACACTCATCACCTTGAGATCGGACAGGCGTTGCGTAGCTTTCATGTCGCCCTCCTTACTCGGCGATGCGCTGGATGAAGCGGGTCTTGATCGGCAGCTTGGCGGCGCCGAGACGAAGCGCCTCGCGCGCCGTCTCCTCTTCCACCCCGTCGATCTCGAACATGATTCGCCCAGGCTTGACCTTGGCTGCCCAGAATTCAGGCGCGCCCTTGCCCTTGCCCATGCGGACTTCGGTCGGCTTCTTCGAAACTGGCACGTCCGGGAAGATCCGGATCCAGACGCGGCCAGCACGCTTCATGGCGCGAGTGATCGCACGACGGGCAGCTTCGATCTGACGGGCCGTGACGCGCTCAGGCATCAGGGCCTTCAGACCGAACTGGCCGAAATTGAGGTCCGTGCCGCCCTTGGCAACGCCTGAGATGCGTCCCTTGAACTGCTTGCGGAACTTGGTTCGCTTTGGTTGCAACATGGCTCTTCTCGATCAGCCTTACGCAGCCTGCTCGCGACGATCGCGACCGCCGGAGCGACCACCTTCGTCAGAGAGACGCTTGTCCTGGGCCATCGGGTCGTGTTCGAGGATCTCGCCCTTGAAGATCCAGACCTTGATGCCGCACGTGCCGTAGGTGGTGAAGGCGGTGCCGACACCGTAATCCACATCGGCGCGCAGCGTGTGCAGCGGCACGCGGCCTTCGCGGTACCATTCCAGGCGCGCGATTTCCGCGCCGCCGAGACGGCCCGAGCAGTTGATGCGGATGCCCTCGGCGCCCAGACGCATGGCCGACTGAACGGCCCGCTTCATGGCGCGACGGAACGCGACGCGACGCTCGAGCTGCTGAGCGATGGAGTCGGCCACCAGGGTGGCGTCGATCTCGGGCTTGCGGACCTCGACGATGTTGATCGTCACATCGGCCTTGGTCAGCTTCGAGACTTCCTTGCGCAGCTTCTCGATATCGGCGCCCTTCTTGCCGATCACCACGCCCGGACGAGCCGAGTGGATGGTGACGCGGCACTTCTTGTGCGGGCGCTCGATGATGATCTTGGAGACCGCCGCCTGCTTCAGCAGCTTCATCAGCGCGGCGCGGATCTTCATGTCTTCGTGCAGCAGCTGACCGTACTCACCCTTCTGCGCGAACCAGCGCGAGTCCCAGGTGCGGTTGATGYCGAGGCGAAGGCCGATCGGATTGATTTTCTGACCCATCGTTCTCTCCTCAGGCCTTGGCCGCCTGGACTTCGCGCACCACGATCGTGATGTTCGCGAAGGGCTTCATGATCCGGGCTCCACGGCCGCGGGCGCGGGCATGGAAGCGCTTCATGACCAGGGCCTTGCCGACGAAAGCCTGCGCAACGACGAGATCGTCKACGTCGAGATCATGATTGTTCTCGGCGTTGGCGATGGCGCTCTGCAGACACTTGCGAACGTCGAGCGAGATCCGCTTACGCKAGAACTCGAGATCGGCGAGCGCGGTCGAGACCTTCTTGCCACGGATGAGCTGAGCGACGAGGTTCAGCTTCTGCGGGCTGACGCGAAGGTTGCGGGCAACCGCAACGGCTTCGTTCTCCGGCAGCGCACGGGGGGCGGATGGCTTACCCATGGCTTACTTCCTCTTCGCCTTCTTGTCGGCAGCGTGGCCGTGGAAGGTGCGCGTCGGCGAGAACTCGCCGAACTTGTGGCCCACCATTTCCTCGGACACGTTCACCGGCACATGCTTGTGACCGTTGTAGACGCCGAACGTCAGACCGACGAACTGCGGAAGGATCGTGGAGCGGCGGCTCCAGATCTTGATCACCTCGGCCCGGCTCGCCGAACGGGCGACCTCGGCCTTTTTCAGAAGGTATCCGTCGACAAACGGACCTTTCCAAATCGAACGCGCCATGACGGACCTCAGTTCTTCTTCTTGCGGGCGTGACGGCTCGACACGATGAACGTATCGGTCCGCTTATTCGAGCGGGTCTTCTTGCCCTTGGTCGGCAGTCCCCACGGCGTGACCGGGTGACGACCGCCCGAGGTACGACCCTCACCACCACCATGCGGGTGGTCGACCGGGTTCATCGAGACGCCGCGGTTATGCGGACGACGGCCGAGCCAGCGCGAGCGACCGGCCTTGCCCATGTTGGTGTTCATGTGGTCGGGGTTCGAAACCGCGCCCACCGTAGCATAGCACAGGCCGCTGATCAGGCGCTGTTCGCCCGAGTTCAGGCGGACGATGACATAGCCCTGGTCGCGACCGACGATCTGGGCGTAGTTGCCTGCAGACCGCGCCAGCGCCCCACCCTTGCCGATCTTGAGCTCGACATTGTGGACGATGGTGCCGATCGGCATCGCGCCCATCGGCGAAGCATTGCCGGGCTTGATGTCGACCTGGTCGCCGGAGATCACGCTGTCGCCGACCGCCAGGCGCTGMGGCGCCAGGATGTAGGCCTGCTCGCCATCAGCGTACTTGAGCAGCGCGATGAAGGCGGTGCGGTTCGGATCATACTCGATCCGCTCCACGGTCGCCGCCACGCCCGGCTTGCCGCGACGCTTGAAGTCGACGATCCGGTAGCTCTGCTTATGTCCACCGCCACGGAAACGAACCGTGATGCGGCCGAGATTGTTGCGCCCACCCTTCGAGGACTTACCCTCGGTGAGAGCCTTGACCGGCTTGCCCTTGTAGAGCTCGCTGCGGTCGACGATCACGAGCTGGCGAAGGCTCGGCGTGATCGGCTTGAAACTTTTCAAAGCCATGATGACGATCCTTCCTCAGAGGCCCGTGGTCACGTCGATCGAGTGACCTTCTTCGAGGGTCACTACGGCCTTCTTGACGTCCGAACGCTGTCCGAGCCGGCCCCGGAAGMCCTTGACCTTGCCTTCGGTGACGAGCGTGTTGACGCTCTTCACCTTGACATCGAACAACTTCTCGATAGCCGCCTTGATCTGCGGCTTGGTCGCGGTCTTCGCGACCTTGAAGACGACTTTGTTATGCTCGGAGAGCATGGTCGCCTTTTCGGTGATCACCGGGCCACGAATGACATCGTAGTGGCGCGGATCCAGGTTCTTTGCAGACTGGCTCATTTGAAGCGCGCCTCCAGCGCATCGACAGCCGAGCGCGTCAGCACAAGCTTATCGCGACGCAGGATGTCGTAGACGTTGATGCCCTGAACCGGCAGGACGTCGACGTTCGGGATCGAACGCGCGGCCAGGCCGAAGTTCACATCGATCTCGGCGCCGCCGATCACCAGCGCGCTGGACAGATCCAGCTTGCCGAAGTGACCGAGCAGGACCTTGGTCTTCGGCTCGGCGAGCGTGACGTCGTCGATGATGATSAGGCCGGCRTCCTTSGCCTTGGCCGAGAGCGCATGGCGCAGAGCCAGGGCACGGACCTTCTTCGGCAGATCATGCGCATGATCACGCACGATCGGACCGAAGGCCTTGCCGCCGCCGCGGAACTGCGGAGCCGAAGCTGCACCGTGACGAGCGCCACCGGTGCCCTTCTGCTTGTAGATCTTCTTGCGGGTGCGATCGACTTCCGAACGCCCCTTGGACTTGTGGGTCCCGGCGCGACGCTTGGCGAGCTGGTAGCGCACCATGCGGGCGAGAAGATCGGCGCGCGGCTCAAGACCGAAGATCGAGTCCGAAAGCTCGACCGAGCCGGCATTGCCGCCCTCGAGAGTGGTGATATCGAGCTTCATCACGCGTTCTCCTCAACTGCTTCAGCCGCAGGAGCCTGCGTGGTTTCGCCAGCAACCTTGAACTTGCCAGGAAGCGGCGCATCCTTCGGCAGGGCGCGCTTGACGGCGTCGCGGACGTGGATCCAGCCGCCGGCAACGCCGGGAACGGCGCCCTCGACCAGGATCAGGCCGCGCTCGGCGTCCGTCTGGACGACGCGCAGGTTCTGCGTGGTCACGCGCTCGGCACCGAGATGGCCCGGCATCTTCTTGTTCTTGAAGGTCTTGCCGGGGTCCTGACGACCACCGGTCGAACCGATCGAACGATGCGAGACCGAGACACCGTGCGTGGCCCGCAGACCGCCGAAGTTCCAGCGCTTCATACCGCCGGCAAAACCCTTACCGGTGGTGGTGCCGCTGACATCGACGAACTGGCCGACGACGAAGTGATCGGCAGTCAGCTCGGCGCCGACGGGGATCAACGCATCGTTGCTGACGCGGAACTCCACGACCTGGCGCTTGGGCTCGACCTTGGCCACGGCAAAATGACCGCGCTCAGCCTTCGAGACGTTCTTGACCTTGGCCAAGCCCGACCCGAGCTGAACGGCGACATAGCCGTTCTTCTCGATCGTGCGATGCGCGACAACCTGACAGCTGTCGAGCTTCAGCACGGTGACTGGGATGTGTTCACCGGCATCCGTGAAGATGCGGGTCATCCCGACTTTCTGTGCAATCACACCGGAACGCATCGGTGCATACCTTCTCTTGGGGTCATGTCCATCCGGGGTATCCGGAAACAGAGGACCCGACGATGGATCAGAGCTTGATTTCGACGTCGACGCCGGCGGCGAGATCGAGCTTCATGAGGGCGTCGACCGTCTGGGGGGTCGGATCGACGATGTCCAGGACCYGCTTGTKGGTCCGCATTTCGAACTGCTCGCGCGACTTCTTGTCGATGTGGGGCGAGCGGTTGACCGTGAACTTCTCGATAAGCGTCGGCAGCGGGATGGGCCCGCGAACCTGGGCGCCTGTCCGCTTCGCGGTCGACACGATCTCGCGCGTGGAGGCGTCGAGGATGCGGTGGTCGAACGCCTTGAGGCGGATCCGGATGTTCTGACCGTTCATGGTCTTGTTCTCTCCGTGACGTGAAAAGGCAAAGGCCCTTGGAAGGGCCTTCGCCCTCACGAAAACGCGTTACGCGATGATGCTGGCGACGACGCCGGCGCCGACGGTCCTGCCGCCTTCGCGGATGGCGAAGCGCAGCTTCTCCTCCATCGCGATCGGCACGATCAGGTGCACTTCCATGGTGATGTTGTCGCCAGGCATCACCATCTCGGTGCCCTCAGGCAGGTGCACCACGCCGGTCACGTCCGTCGTGCGGAAGTAGAACTGCGGGCGGTAGTTGGTGAAGAACGGCGTATGGCGGCCGCCCTCTTCCTTCGTCAGGATGTAGGCCT
>NZ_JBFTLD010000115.1:0-19667 GCF_056396265.1 Allobosea sp. 05T422_2
TCCGGGGTGCGCCGGGTTGATCAGCAAGTTGAAGCTGTTTGGCACCACAAAGGATGGAACCTTAAGGATCGGGGTTTCCATTGAGGCGAGCCAGCGGTCACCGACAGTTGCCGGTGCTTCAATTGGGTCCAAAATCTCTTTGATTACAGCTGAGCCTGACTCGATTTCCATGAGGACGTAATCGTCTGGGATCAGGTCAGGCTCGAGGTCGAGATGTACTCTTACCTCAAGAACCGCGAGCGCCGGATTTTCGGCCGTATACAGCAGGGGGCGTCCGGGAGTGTTCCACCGTCCGCCGTAGATCCGCGCCCCCTCGCCGTTCAAATCGGCAAACGGTAAACGGCAAACACGCCAGACTTTCATATCAGGCGGCGATGCCGTGGCCGATGCGGCCGAGCAGCGCCTCGACCTGGTCTGCTCCCTCCGAGGTGTCGAGGAGGTCGATGGGCTTTTCGCCGCTGAGTGCGGTTGTTGGCCGGCGCAGCCACTTGGCTGCCTTCTGCTGAGATCCGAACGTTTCCTCAGCTTCGGCAAGGACGCGCGCAGCCCGGATCAGGCGGTCAGATTGTTCGGATGTCAGGGTGCCAATCTTGCGCCGGTGGCTGAGCGTTTTGCGAGGAATGACAACCAGGTCAATTTCGGCGAGGGACATGCGGCCGCTGCTGATGACGTACTCCACAGTCTGGACCGGGAAGCCTCGCCGAACTGCGCTAATGAGATCGCGGCTGCTATTGATGGGGGCGCCGATTAGGTCGCGCCCACCAACGACTTCGAGTGCGGTAACTGTGGTCATGGCCGATCTCCCTGGCGATATGCCTTAGATATAGGGGCATATCGCCATAGCTACAAGTGGCACGGTCGCCAAGCCGCCGGATCAGGGTCGCKCCCTCGGCGTTCTCGTCGATGCCCAGCATCGCCTTCCCCTCGCGGCCCGGTTCGGCTCGGGCGACCCAAGACGATGAGGCCACCCAGGCAGAGCACGGGCCCGGTACAAGCCAGCTTTCTCAGGAACGCGCCGCCGCCCGCGCGCCGTGGTCTCGCCCTCCCGATCCTCGAAGGTGCGGCGAAAATCCAGCTCCTGCGCGTCCGTCGCCAGCGCGTCGACAACCGGCTCGCGCCAGCAACATCCGTTCGCCACCTGTGGTCAGCTCCATGCATGTCACGCTGGAGATCCTGCGCGCAAACGCGCTTCATGGCCGGGGAGGGGGCCGCCCGTTGATCCTCGAACGCCGGGAACAGGCGCTGATCGGTCGACGGGCGGAGCGGACAAGGCACTGCTGACCAGCGCCAGCGGGTCAGCCCGTTTGCACACAACCTTGGTCGCAACCGACCGCCGTTTCACGGGCAATCAATGTCCGCTCCCGGGCGAGGGCCCAACGTCCCTAACTGGCGCAACAGCGCCAACGCGACTAGGTTCATGGGATCATTGGCGCTAAAGCACTGCCGCCACGGCGCGCCGGGTCGCGTCGACGATCTGGTCGACCTCCTGCCTTGTGAGGCATAGCGGTGGTGCGAAGCCCAGGATATCGCCTTGCGGCATGGCGCGGGCGATGACGCCCTGTTCCAGCAGGGCGGCGGCAATGCGCGGGCCGACCTTTTCAGAGGTAGCGAAGAAGACGCGGTCATCCCTGTCGCGGACGAACTCGACCGCCGCCAACAGGCCCTCGCCGCGGACCTCGCCGACATGGCGATGGCCGCCAACGGCATCCTGCAGCGTCGCATTGAAATAGGCGCCGACTTCGCCGGCATTGCGCACGAGATCGAGTTCGTCGACCAGTTCGAGATTGGCGACGCCCGCAGCAGCGCAAAGCGGGTGCGAGGAATAGGTCCAGCCATGGCCGATCGGGCCGTATTCATCCGAGCCCTGCTCCAGCACCCGCCAGAGCTTCTCCGAGACGATGACGCCCGAGAGCGGCGCATAGGCCGAGGTCAGCCSTTTGGCGATGGTGATGAGGTCGGGCTCGATGCCGTAATGGTCCGAGCCGAACATGCTGCCCAGTCGCCCGAAGCCGGTGACGACCTCGTCCGCGATCAGTAGGACATCGTGCTTCTTCAGCACCGCCTGGATCTTCGCCCAGTAGCCGGCGGGCGGCGGCACGATGCCACCCGTGCCGAGCACCGGCTCGCCGATGAAGGCGGCAATCGTCTCCGGTCCCTCGGCCTGGATCAGCTCCTCGAGCTTGTCGGCGCAATGCTGCGAGAACTGCTCCTCGCTGAGGCTGCGGTCCTCGCGGCGGTAGTAATACGGCGCTTCGGTGTGGAGGATCGGGGCCCTGGGCAGGTCGAAGAGAGTGTGGAAGGCGGCAAGGCCGGTGAGGCTGCCGGTCATCACGCCCGAGCCGTGATAGCCGCGCCAGCGCGATATGATCTTCTTCTTCTCCGGCCGCTTCAGGACGTTGTTGTAGTACCAAACCAGCTTGAGGTTGGTCTCGTTGGCGTCCGAGCCAGACAGCCCGAAGAAGACGCGGCTCATGCCCCTGGGCGCGCGCTCCACCACCATCTTGGCCAGCTTGATCGAGGGCTCGGAGCCGTGGCCGACATACGCGTGGTAATAGGGCAGCTTCGCCGCCTGCTCGGCGATCGCATCGGTGATCGACTTTCGGCCATAACCGACATTGACACAGTAGAGGCCGGCGAATGCGTCGAGGCTCGTTTTGCCCTCGCGGTCGACGATATAGACGCCCTCGCCACCGGCGATGATGCGGTTCGGGGTCTCACCACGGGCATGCTGGCCCATATGGGTCGAGGGATGGAAGACGTGGTCGCGGTCCCAGGCGTCCAGTTCGTTGCTGGTGCGGGCGTGATGGTCGAGCATCGCAGGAGTCCTTCGTGGAAGCGGCAAACGGCGGCTCAGTTCAGATCGAGGCAGACATATTTGAGGTCGGTGAAGGCCTCGAGGCCGTGGCGCGAGCCCTCGCGACCAAGACCGGATTGCTTCATCCCGCCGAAGGGGATCGGCGCGCCGGTGATCTTGACCCGGTTGACCGCCACCATGCCGTATTCGAGCGCCCTGGCCATGCGTGCGGCCCGCGCGCCGTCACGCGTCACGAGATAGGCGACGAGGCCGTATTCGGTGTCGTTGGCACGGGCGATGACCTCGTCCTCGCTGCCGAACGAGGCGATGGCCGCCACTGGGGCAAAGGTCTCCTCGCGCATGATCAGCGCCTCGTCGGGCACGTCGGCGAGGGCGGTCGGCGCCAAGAAGAGCGGGCCCGGCATGGCGCGCTCCGGCGTCAGCCGCCGCGCACCGCGCGCCAAAGCGTCGGCGATCTGGGCTTCGGCTTTGCGTTTGGCAGCCGCGTGCATCAACGGGCCGATCTCGACCTCGCGCTCCAGGCCGGACCCGACCCGCAGCGCCGAGACCTTGTCGGCGAAGGCAGCGCAGAAGCGCTCATAGAGACCACGCTGCACATAGATCCGGTTGGCGGCGAGGCAGTCCTGGCCGGACGTCGCGAACTTGGCATCGATGGCGATCGCAACAGCCCGGTCGAGATCGGCATCGTCGAAGACGATCAGCGGCGCATGGCCGCCGAGCTCCATGACCACGCGCTTGACGGTTGCCGCAGCGTTGCGGGCGACGATCCGGCCGATCTCGGTCGAGCCGGTGAAGCTGACGGCACGCACGCGAGCATCGGCGCAATAGGTTTCTGCGATCGGCGCGGCGTCGCCGGTAACGATGTTGAAGACGCCAGCCGGCAGCCCGGCGCGGTCGGCGACCTCCGCCAGTGCCAGTGCCGACAGTGGCGTGTGCGACGAGGGATGAGCGACGACGGTGCAGCCGGCGGCGAGGGCTGCCGCGGCCTTGCGCGTCAGCATGGCGGACGGGAAGTTCCACGGGGTGAGCAAGGCTGCAACACCAACCGGCTCGCGCGACAGCGACATCTGCGCACCCGGCAAATGGCTGGTCACGCTCTCGACATTCACGCGCAGCGCTTCCTCCGCGTAATAGGTGATGAAGTCGGCGGCGTAGGCGATCTCGCCGCGCGCTTCCGCCAGCGGCTTGCCCTGTTCAAGCGTCATCAGAAGCGCGAGATCCTCGGCTGCCGCAAACATCTCGGCATGCCAGCGCCGCAGCAGTGCTGCGCGCGCCTGCGGCAGCAGCGCTTTCCAGGTCGGGAAGGCAGCATGCGCCGCCTCGATAGCCTGCGTCGCTTCAGCCGCTCCGAGCGCTGCGACCTGCGCGACGTGGGCGCCCGTCGCGGGGTCGCTCACCGGGAAGGTCTTGCCGTCGCGAGCAGCGGTCCAGCGCCCGTCGATATAGGCGAGCTGCCGTAGCAGGCGGCGATCGGCGAGGCGCGACAGTCCGGGATGCTCGGCAGGCTTGGCGATTGCAGTTTCCCGCCTTGCCGTGCTCGTCATTGCGTTCATGACCATCCTCCCTCAGTTGACGACGAGGTTAGGTGAAGGACTGGCGAGACTGTCTTCGAAGTCTCGGTTTCGCGCCGAGAAAGTCTCGGAAGTTCAGGCCGGCGCCGATAGAGTGTCGGCGCCGGCTCAGCCCAGCACCGAGGCCAAGAATTCGCGTGTGCGAGGCTGCTCGGGCGCGCTGAAGATGCGCTCCGGCTCCCCCTGTTCGCAGATGCGCCCCTTGTCGAAGAAGCAGACCCTATCGGAGACCTCGCGCGCGAAGCGCATTTCGTGGGTGACCAGCAGCATGGTGAGGTCGTGTTCGCTGGCGAGGCCGCGGATGACGGAGAGAACCTCGCCGACGAGTTGCGGGTCGAGTGCCGAGGTCGGCTCGTCGAAGAGCAGCACACGGGGACGCATGGCCAGCGCGCGGGCAATGGCGACGCGCTGCTGCTGGCCGCCGGAGAGCTGTGCGGGATAATGGTCCTTCTTGTCGGCGAGCCCGACCATGGCGAGCAGGTCGACGGCCCGGCATTCGGCCTCGCCGCGCGGCAGGCCGAGCACGCGCACTGGCGCTTCGAMGACGTTGCGAAGAACGGTCATATGCGGGAACAGGTTGAAGCTCTGGAAGACCATACCGACATGACTGCGGATCTGGCGCAGATGCCCGTCCGACGCCTTGAATGGTCCGCCGGCTTTCGGCTCGTGATAGGGCATGCCTGCAAGCGTCAGCCGGCCCTCCTGGAACGGCTCCAGCGTCATCAGGATGCGCAGCACCGTCGATTTGCCCGAGCCCGACGGGCCGATCAGCGTGACCTTCTCCCCACGGGCGACGCTGAAGTTGAAGTCGTCGAGCACGGTCAAGGCTCCGAAGCGCTTGGTGACGCCGGCGAACTCGATGATGGGCGCCTGAGAGGTCTCGGTCATCGCAGCGGGATCCCTGCTTTCGGCAGCGCCTTGTGCAGCCGGTGCAGGCCGGCCGAGCAGATCAGCGTGAGGAGGAGGAAGATCAGGCCGACCAGGGTCAGCGGCACCAGATATTCGAAGGTGCGCTCGCCGATCATGTTGGCGAGCCCCATCATCTCAAGCACGGTGACGACGGAGAGCACCGGCGTCTCCTTGATCATCGCGACGAGATAGTTGCCCATCGCCGGCAAGATGCGCGGCACGATCTGCGGCACGACGATGTCGCGATAGGTCTGCATCCGGGAGAGGTTCAACGCGGTCGCCGCCTCCCATTGCCCGCGCGGCACGGCCTCGATACCGCCGCGGTAGACCTCGGAGGTATAGGCCGAATACTGCAGCCCGAGCGCGATCGCCCCGGTCAGGAAGGCCGGCAGCGTGACGCCATAGTCCGGGAGCACGTAGTAGAGGAAGAAGAGTTGCACCAAGAGCGGCGTGTCGCGCAGGAACTCGACGACGATGGCCGTCGTCCAGGACACGGCCGCAAAACGGCTGCGGCGCAGCAGCGCGAAGACAAGGCCGAGCACCAGCGCGATCGCAAAGCCTGCAGCAGCCGCCTGCAGCGTCACCGTCAGCCCGATCAGGATAATCGGCAGGATCGAGGACGCGTAGGTCAGTGGCGTCGTCGTATCCCATTCGAAGCCGTACATCATGCCATCAGCCTCACGAATGGGCCGCGCGCGGGAAGGCGGCGCCGCGCCGGACCAGCCGTTCGATCAGCCGCATGATCAACATCAGCACCAGCGACATCGCGAAGTAGCCGACGAGCGTCAGGCTGTAGACGCCGGCGCTATCGAGGGTGAGGTTGCGGATCGATTGCGCCCGGAAGGTCAGGTCAGCGATCGAGATCAGCGACACCAGCGAGGATAGTTTCAGGGTCTCGATGGCGAGATTGCCGAAGGCCGGCATCATCTCGACCAGCCCCTGCGGCAAGGTGATGTGAAGAAGCGTCTGGGTGCGGCCGAAATTCAGCGCCCGCGCCGCTTCGTGCTGCTGGACGGAGACCGATTGAAGCGCGCCGCGGACGATCTCGGAGCCATAGGCGCCGACGTGTAGCGAGAGCACGAGGATACCGGTGGCGACCGGCTCAAAGCTTATCCCTAAGAGCGGCAGGGCGTAGTAGAACCAGAACAGCTGGACGAACAGCGAGGTGCCGCGGAAGAGCTCGGTGTAGCAAAGGGCAATCGTCGCCAGCACGCGCCCGCCCTCGACGCGGGCGATGCCGGCCGCAAAGGCGGCGACAGCGCCGATCGCGATCGCCGACAAGGTGATCCCGGCAGTGACGAGGGCACCGCGCGACAATGCGGGCAGATAGGACAGCCACTCCATCCAGTAGGCTCCGCGAAAGCGTTTAAGAGGTGTGGAGCTCCACCCGCCATCGGGGCGGGCGGAACGATGTCAGCTAGCCTTACTTGCCGGCGCAGAGGTCCTCGACCTTGCGCTCCGCCGCTGCCTTGATGCTGGCTTCCGACAGCCCGTAAGTGCCGAGGATCTTCTTGTAATCGTCAGTCTTGCGGAACTCGACCAAGGCGGCGTTGAAGGCGTCGCGCAGCTCCTTGTCTTCGGACCGGAATGCGAAGCCGCCGAAATTGCGGACCGGCTTGCCGTTGACCACAGGGTCGCTGAAGGGCGCGACCTGCTCGACATTGGCCTGGCCCTTGGCGAGCGAGGCGACGGTGAGTTCGGTCGCGGCATAGGCGTCGGCGCGGCTCTGTACGGTGGCGAGCGCGTCGGCATTGGCGGTGATGAAGATCACCTGGCTGTCCTTGACGCCGACGGCGCGCAGGAAGTCGATATTGTTCGCCCCGGACACGACCGCGACCTTCAGCGACGGATCCTTGGCGATATCGGCATAGGTCGTCAGTTTCTTCGGGTTGCCCTTCTTCACCAGCAAACCCTCGCCATAGGAGGAGTTCGGCTCGGTGAAGGAGACCTGCTTGCACCGCTCMGGCGAGATGTTCTGCTCGGCGGCGACGAAATCGAAGCGCTTGGCCTTGAGGCCGGGGATCAGAGTGCCGAACGGCGTGACGGACCAGTTGGCCTCCGCGACACCGAGCTTCTTCAGCACGGCATTGGCGACGTCGGGGCCGATACCGGCCGAGGTACCGTCATCCTTCATGTAGGAATAGGGCAGCTCGTTGGCGGTCGCGACGCGGATATAGCCCTGGTCCTTGACGTCCTTGAGGCTGGTGGCGCCAGCCGCGGACAGGGCGATGGCGAGAGCCATGGCGGAGATTCCGGCAATCTTCAGAAACGGCATCTGCATTCTCCTCTGGTTGATGTTTCTCCGCATGCCGATTGCTTCGGCTTCTCTGGCGTCTTCGCGCCGGCGGCTTGGCTTGGGCCGGTCGCCCGGCCGAACGGGTCAGGGTGCCTCCCGCAGCGCGGCGAGGACGCAAAGGCAGTCGCCCGCCTTGATCAGCCCGGGGATGTGACGGGCGGCGAGGATGCCATCCATGGCAGCCTGGTACTCGGCCGGGGCGAGCCCGGTTTTTCCAACGGGATGAACCCGGGCGATCACTTCGCCGGCCCGCACGGCTTCGCCGAGATCGTGCTGGAAGACGATCAGCCCGTCATCCTGCGCGAAGGTGAAGCAGTCGTCGGAGGGCATGTCGAGCCAGCGGGTCGGCGCAGTCTCGGGCGCTCCTGCGAGGATGCCGGCATGCCTGAGCAGGTTCCCGGCACCGCGCCGAGCGATGCCGATGCTGCGGGCAGTTGCCGTCCCGGCGCCGCCGAGCTCGGTCGTAACGAAGACCTTGCCCATCTCCTCGACCGTGGTGTCAAGCATGCCGACGGCGTCGATCTCCAGCATCTTCATCGAGTACGGCGCGGAGAAGGCGGCAACCGCCGCAAAGCAGCGCGCCTCCTGCGCCTTGTCCGGCAGCTCATGAGCCGCCGCATAGGGCAGGAAGTCGAGCGTCTTTCCGCCCGAATGGAAGTCGAGCACGATATCGGCGAGCGGCACGAGATGGCGCGTGACATAGTCGGCGATCTTCTCGGTGACACTGCCGTCCGGGCGGCCCGGAAAACTGCGGTTGAGATTGCCCTTGTCGATCGGCGAGGTCCGCGTCCCCGCGCGGAAGGCGGGGTAGTTCAGCGCCGGCAGGATGATGACCCGGCCCGAAATTGTCGCCGGGTCGAGCGTGCACGCCAGCTCGAACAGTGCCGCCGGGCCCTCATATTCGTCGCCATGGTTCGCGCCGGTCAAAAGCGCGGTCGGCCCCTCCCCGCTCGCAACGACGCAGATCGGGATCATCACCGAGCCCCAGGCGCTGTCATCGCGGCTATACGGCAGACGCAGATGGCCGTGCTGAACGCCCTTCGCCGATAGGTCGATCGTAGGCGTCACTGGCGAGGGACGGGGCGAGGCGATCGACATGCCCTTACCCCTTGACGAAGAGCTGGCGTGGCACGTTCGACAGGCACTCGACGCCGGTCTGCGTGATCGCGATGCTCTCCGTGATCTCGAGCCCCATGTCCTCGAGCCAGAGGCCGGTCATGAAGTGGAAGGTCATGCCGGGCTTGAGCTCGGTCCGGTCGCCGGGCCTGAGGCTCATGGTSCKYTCGCCCCARTCSGGYGGATAGGACAGACCGATCGGGTAGCCGGTGCGGTTGTCCTTGATGATGCCGTACCGCTTCAGCACCGCGAAGAATGCGTTGGCGATGTCCTCGCAGGTGTTGCCGGGTTTCGCTATGGCGAGGCCGGCTTCCATGCCTTCGAGCGTCGCTTTCTCGGCGTCGAGGAAAGCCTGTGTCGGCTTGCCCAGGAAGACGGTGCGCGACAGTGGGCAGTGGTAACGCTTATGGGCGCCGGCGATCTCGAAGAAAGTGCCTTCGCCTGATCGCATCGGCTTGTCGTCCCAAGTCAGGTGCGGAGCTGAGGCGTCGGCGCCCGAAGGCAGCAGCGGCACGATCGCCGGATAGTCGCCGCCGAACTCGGCCGTGCCGCGGATGCCGGCATCGTAGATCTCGGCGACGAGGTCGCATTTGCGCATGCCGGGCTCGACGACCTCGACGATGCGCTGGTGCATCAGCTCGACGATGCGGCCGGCCTTGCGCATGTAGTCGAGCTCAGTATTGCTCTTGACCGCGCGCTGCCAGTTCACCAGCCCGCCGGCATCCTTGAAACGGGCATTCGGCAGGTGCGTCCGCAGCGAGGCGAACGCCGCCGCCGAGAAGTAGTAATTGTCCATCTCGACCGCGATAGGAAGCCTGTCCCAGCCGCGCTCGGCAATGATCTGCGCGAGCAGATCCATCGGGTGGCGCTCGGTCGATTGAACGTAGTGGTCGGGATAGCCGATGATGTTGTCGTGGGCGAGATAGGCGGTGCGCTTCGCGCCATTCGCGTCCTGCTTGCGGCCATACCAGATTGGCTCGCCCGTCGGCGGCACGAGCACGCATTGGTGGACGTAGAACGACCAGCCGTCATAGCCGGTGAGCCAATGCATGTTGGACGGGTCGGTGACAATCATCAGCTCGACGCCAGCCCGCTCCATGGCGGCGCGGGCCTTGGCGAGGCGCTCGGCATATTCCTCGCGGGTGAAATTCAGGGTCACGGTCACGCGGCGTCTCCCGCTTCGGCTCTGGTGTCGATGGTCTGCCCGGCGCCGACATCGCGGGCGCGGGCGGCGGCAAGATTGGCGATCGCGGTGTCCTGCACGCCCGTGCCGGTTAGGTCCGCGAAGGTGATCTCGTCGGTACGCGACCGGCCGGGACGCTTGCCGGCTATGACCTCGCCGAGCTCGGCGAAGCTCTGGTCGCTCGTAGCCAGACCGGCGCGGATCGCAGATGCGAGCTCGCCGAGGCGCCGAGTCTGGCTGAGGCGATCGGCAACATAGGTCGCGCGGGCGAAGATGACCGGATCGATCTCGTTCTTGTGCTCGCTGTCGGAGCCCATCGCGGTGATATGCTGGCCGGGCTCGAGCCAGTCCGCCAGCAGGATCGGCTGTGGCGCCGGCGTCGTGGTGACGATGACATCGGCACCGCGCGCGACGGCCTGAGGATCAGCCACGGCGGTGACGGAAAAGCCGAGCTTCCGGGAGAGGTCCGTCGCGGCCTCACCGGCTTTGCACGGATCACGTGCCCAGATCCGCGCCTCGCGGATCGGCCGCACCAGCGCCAGCGCTTCGAGCTGGAACCGCGCCTGCATTCCGGCACCGAAGATCGCGGCGACCGCAGCATCGGGCCGAGCAAGATGACGCGCCGCGACGGCTCCGGCGGCGGCCGTCCTCACATCGGTGAGATAGCCATTGTCCAGAAGCAGCGCCTCGACGAGGCCGGTGCGGGCGCTGAACAGGATCATCAGCCCATTGAGGCTGGGCAGGCCGAGCTTGGGATTGTCGAAGAAACCGGGGCTGACCTTTATCGCGAAACCGTCGAGGCCCGGCACATAGGCCGTCTTCACGTCAACCTCGCCGCGATAGTCGGGAATGTCGAGCCGCAGGATCGGCGGCATGGCGACGGGCTCGGTGGCGAGCGCTGCGAAGGCTTCCTCGACACAAGCGACCGCGCTCGCATCGAGCCTGACGACGCGGCGCAATTCCGCCTCGGTGAGGACGAGCATACGGCTCATGCGGTGGCTCCCGAGACGATGCGCCGGTGCGCGGCTTCATCGATGTTGCGGCCGGAGACGATGAGCGCCGCCGGGCCTGGCGGGCTGACCTTGCCGGCGAGCAGGGCGGCGATGCCGACCGCCCCGGCCCCCTCGACAACCTCGCCCTCCTCGCGTGCGGCGTGACGGATGCCGGCTGCGATCTCCGCTTCGCTCAGCAGCACGACCTCGTCGATGAGATCGCGGCACAGGGCGAAGGTGACCCGATTGGCGAGGCCGATGCCGCCGCCGAGTGAATCCGCCAGCGTTTCCTCCTCGGCCATCTCGACCGGCCGGCCCGCCACGATCGCCGCGGCCATGGCGGCGCCGCGCTCCATCGAGATGCCGACGATCCTGACGGAAGGCCGCAGCGCCTTGACTGCCACCGCGACGCCGGCCGCGAGCCCGCCGCCCGAGAGCGGGACCAGTGCGCAGGCGAGCGAGGGCAGATCCTCGATCAGTTCGAGCCCGATCGTGCCCTGGCCGGCAACGACGTCAGGATCGTCGAAGGGCGGGATCGGGGTGAACCCGTGCTCGGCGACCAGACGCTCGACTTCGACCTGCGCATCGTCCTGAGAATGGCCGATAATGCGGATCTCGGCGCCGAGCGAGCGGATCGCCTCGACCTTGTTCGTCGGCACCAGCGTCGACATGCAGATCGTGGCGGCAACGCCGAGCTCCCGGGCAGCGTAGGCAACCGCGCGGCCATGATTGCCGGTGGACGCGGTCACGAGCCCGCGCCGGCGCTGATCTTCGTCCAAAGCCAGCACCGCGTTCATCGCGCCGCGAAGCTTGAAGGCGCCGATCGGCTGGCGGGTTTCGAGCTTTAGATGGACGGGCTGGCCGCACAGTCGGCTCAGGAAGGCCGAGGCGACGAGCGGCGTGCGCGCCACCCGGCCGGCGATACGCGCCGCTGCGGCTTCGATGTCGGGCAAGGCCAGGGAGGCCGGCGGAGCGGCCGGCCGATCTGCTTCGGCAGTGGCAAGATGCGGTTTGATCACCTTCATTTCCCTCTCGCTTGTCATGCTGCGAGGGAGAAAATTTCATGTCAATTATTATATTGTAATGATTCAATCATAACGGGAGCAGCCCGCACGCGGCAATGACGCGAAGAAGACCGTGCCGTTTGCGGCCGCAGCTCTCAGCCGATCGCGCCGATATCGAAGACCGGCGGAAGCTGCTCGAAAGTCTGGCGTACACTCGTCAGCGTCCGGGTCAGCAGCTCATGGCTCATCCGCCCACCAAGGCAGATGCGGATGCCGCCGCCATGGCCGACGCCGGCCACGAAGGGATCGGACGGCGTCACCGCCACGCGCCGGTCGGCGAGCGAGCGCACCAGGCTGTCTTCGGTCCAATGCGTGGGCACCTTGAGCCAGGCGCAGAGCGAGAGCGGATGGCTCGAGGCGACGTGGCTCCCGAGTGTCTCCGTCACGATGTGCTGGCGCGCCTTGGCCTCCTCGCGCTGGACGGCGAGCAGCCTTTCCGCCGTACCGTCCTCGACCCAGCGCGTCGCGATCTCGGCTGGCAGATAGGTGCCGCTCCAGCTCGTCACGCGCAGGATCGAGGCAGCGCGGATCGAGTATTGCGGCGGCACGACCAGATAGCCGACGCGCAGGCCGGTCAGCACCGTCTTGGTGAAGCTGGTGAGGAAAAAACCGAGATCCGGCAGCRTCGCTGTGATCGACGGGAGCGGCTCGGGTATGAGCGGCTTGTAGACCTCGTCCTCGACGACGAAGACGCCGTGGCGCTGCGCGATCTCGGCAATGGCGCGGCGGCGCTCGGGGCCAGCGACATGGCTCGTCGGATTGTTCAGCGTCGGGATGAGGACCAGCGCACGCACACCGCCAGCACGGCACGCTGCCTCGACCGCATCGGGGCGAACGCCTTCCTCATCGGTCGGCAGGCCCCTGAGGCTGAAACCGAGAACATTGGCGAGGCCGATGACTCCATGATCGGTCAGGTTCTCGGTCAGCACGAGGTCGCCGGCGCGGACCACGCAGGCGAGAGCCAGGAAGAGCGCGTGCGCGGCACCGTTCGTGATCAGGATGCGCTCGGCTGATGTCTCCACGCCGAGCGGCCCGAGCCAAAGCCGCGCCGCTTCGCGATGGCGGTCGAGGCCCGCGATCGGCCGGCACGGCCGCATGAAGGCGCTGGTGTCGCCCTCGGCCAACGCGGCCAGCACCTGGCGCGAGGCCGCCTCATGCGCATCGAGATATACCCCGCGCACGATCGAGAGGTCGACGATCTGCGTCGGGCTGCGGTCGAGCATCAGCCGCCCTGCCTGCTCGGTGACACGGCTCTTCACGAAGGTCCCGCGCCCGACCTCGCCGCTGAGATAGCCGAGTCGCTCGGCCTCCTTGTAGCTGAGGCTGACGGTCTGGACGGAGATGCCGAGCTCGCGGGCGAGGTCGCGATGGGTTGGCATCCGGTCCATCGGCTTCAGAACGCCGGCGCTTATGTCGCCGATGATGCGCTCGGTCAGCGCGGCATGCTTGGTCGCGCCCCTCTGCTTCGTCAGGACCGGGTGCCATTCGACGGCCTTCTCCACAACCGGAGAAAGCCTGTTGCCGGAAGGCCGCGCGGCTTGACGGAACATGGGATTGTCTCGTTCTTAGGAGTCAGAATTCATGACATTATGCACGTGCGGTCACCGAAGATGAAGCTCGATCCCATCGATCTCAAGATCGTCGCAGCCCTGCAGCGTGACGGCCGCATGACCAAGCTCAAACTCGCCGAAACGGTCGCGCTGTCGCCGGCGGCCTGCTGGGAGCGGTTGCGCCGGATGGAAGAGGCCGGCGTGATCAAGGGCTATACCGCCATCGTCGATCTCGGGGTGGCGGCGCCGCGCACCACGGTGATCGTCGAGATCAGCCTGAAGAGCCATCAGCAGGCGGATTTCCGTCGCTTCGAGGAGGCGGTGGCGAGGGAACCGGCGATCGTCGCTTGCGATGCCACCGGCGGAGGCATCGACTACATCATGCGCGTGGTCGTGCCAGACATTGACAGCTATCAGCGCCTGATCGACAGGCTGCTCGACCCCGCGATCGGGATCGAGCGATACTACACCTTTGTCGTGACCAAGAGCATCCCGCTCGTCGAAGCGCATTCACGTGCATAGCAGCACGGCCAAGGATCCAACGAATATCCGCTTCCGTCAGAAGCGACAAATAGTCACTTCTCTTTCCCTTTGGCTTCAGTTCGCAAATCAAATGGCGCATAAATATTCCGGGCGATCTCTCAATGACCGGAATTAGCGCGATCCGGACCAATGCATTGGTACAGGCGAAGTTCAGCCTGGAGCCGGAGATTGATCCCTGCGGTATTTTACCCGACACACGCGTAGCTAAATCAACGAAGCTGCGATCGATCCTCGAGCGCTCCCCTCGATCTTGGCTTTGTTGGCAGATCAAATGCCAGACGACGAAGGACTCATATCCCGGTTCTCCATCAGCAAAAACCCTCTGGCAGCAGGCAGTGCCGAGGTGTCCGCGCCAACTTGCTCGCGCACGACAGGCATGAGCACAGCTGCATCCTCTCTCATCCCTAAAATACGCAGATCATCCGATCCTGAGCCGAGCTACACGGTGCTACATAGCAATCGTTGCGGCGTCAGTGCTCGATCACATGGATGCGGGTGGGGGCCCATTCTATGTCGCATTCATCGCCCCGACGCAGGTCCGGCATTTCCATGCTGGGGACCCGGATCCGCAGTTCCTGGCCGGCCTTGCGCCCGAGGACAAGGACGCTATCGCCATAGTTCACTATCTCCGCGATGGTGATTGAATTTCGCAACGGCGATAGTTCCGCACGTTCGGAGCTGAGCCGGATTGTTTCAGGGCGGACGAGTATGCTGACGTCTTTGCCAGGCGGAACGTGCTCGGCGCTGGTCGCGATCGGGCCGATGCCGGCAACATCGACGAGGCCACTTTCGCGTGTCTTACCCGAGAGTAGATTGCTATCCCCGACGAAGGAGGCGACGAAGCGCGTCTTCGGCGTGAAGTAAACCTCGCTCGGCGTCCCGATCTGCTCAATGCGACCCCGGTTGAACACAGCGATGCGGTCCGACATGGCCATTGCCTCGGTCTGATCGTGGGTCACGTAGACCATCGTGACGCCAAGCTCGCGGTGGATGCGCTTCAACTCCATCTGCATTTGTTCCCGCAAAGTCTTGTCAAGCGCTCCCAGGGGCTCGTCGAGCAGAACGAGGTCAGGCTGGAAGACGAGGGCGCGCGCTAATGCAACGCGCTGCTGCTGGCCGCCGGAAAGCTCGGCCGGGGCCCGGCCAGCATATTCGGCGAGGCCGACCATCGCGAGCGCGGCCGTAACCTTGGCTTGCGCCGGCACCTTGGCGACGCCACGCATGCGCAAGGGAAAGCCGACATTCTGCGCCGCGTTCATATGAGGAAACAGAGCGTAATTCTGGAATACCATCCCGATATTGCGGTCGTAGGGCTCGACTGCATCGATCTGGCGCCCGGCGATGCTGATCTCGCCTCGCGTCGGACGCGCAAATCCCGCGATCATCATCAGCGTTGTCGTCTTGCCGGAACCGGAGGGGCCAAGGAAGGAGATGAACTCACCAGGTGCGACATCGAGGTCGATGGCCTCGACCGCATTTTGCCCTGGCAGATAGCTCTTGGTCACCGATTTCAGCGACAGCGAACGGGCGGTTTCCATCGGAAGGCTCCAGCGTCTCAGGAGTGCGCAGGCCGTTGCTTACGCACGAGCCGGGCGGCGAACTGCGCACCGAGCGCGGCCAGAACGGCAGCCAGCAGCAGCGAGGATGCGGCGGAAATGGCGGGGTCGGCTTCCATCTGGAAGCTGTTGAACATCTGGCGAGGCAAGGTCGCGCTGTCGCGACCGGAGATGAAGATCGCGATCACTGCCTCGTCGAAGGAATGGATGAAGGCAAACAGCGCAGCCACGAAGAAGGCCGGGCGCAAGATCGGAAACGTCACCAACCKGAAGGTCGTCAGCGGCCGGGCGCCCAGATTCGCCGCGGCGTTCTCAAGCCGGCGATCGAAATTGACCAGCGCCGAGGTCAAGGTCAACACCACGACCGGGATCGACAGACAGGCATGGGCGAGGATCACGCCGGTCATGCTCTGGACCAGCCCGAGCGAACCGAAATAGCTATAATAGCCCAGTGCCATTACGATATGCGGCACAATCAACGGCATCATCACGATGAGCCGGAACAGCGCCCGGAGGCGAAACCGATAGCGCACTAGCGCGAAGGAAGCGGGAGCGCCGAGCAGCATCGCCAAGACCATGGTGCCGAGCCCGATCAGGAAGCTATTCAAGACCGGACCGGTCCAGTTGGGATCGGAAAAGAAGTGCCGATAGTAGCCGAGCCAGTAGCCAGGCGGCGGAAACTCAAGTGATGGCGCGGTGCTGAAGGACATAGGCACGACGATGAACATCGGCCCGGCTAGCAGGATCGCGACGGCCACCGCGATGATCACCGTGGAGCGCGACATCTCACCTCCACATCTTTTCGATGCCGAACAGGCGATCATAGACCACGAAGAGCGCCACCGCCGCGGCGAGCAGGACCATCGAGGTTGCTGAAGCCGCGCCGAATTCGAGAAGCTGCTCGATTTGCTGGCCGATGCGGCCGGCGATCATCTTGTCCTGCGGGCTGCCAATCAGCGTCGGCGTTACATAGAAGCCGAGGCAGGTAATGAAGACGAGCGTCGCACCATTGAGGACGCCGGGCAGGCTTTGCGGCAGATAAACCGTCAGGAATGCCTTGAGCGGCCGGGCGCCGAGGCTGGCTGCCGCACGCATATACACCTCGTCGATGCGCTTCATGACGGCATACAGCGCCAGGACCATGAACGGTACCAACATATGAGCCATGGCGAAGGTCGCAGCAAAAGTGGTGAAGAGCAGACGCGGCGGCGGGGTGACGCCAAGCGCGACCAGGAGTCCGACAACAGGCCCGCGCGCACCCAGGATCACCATCCAGGCATAGGTTCGCACAAGAAAACTCGTCCAGAAGCTCAGCGCCACGATGCCAAGTAGGAAGGAGCCGACTGCGCCACCCTTTCGGGCCGCGACGTAAGCCACGGGATAAGCGAAGACGAGGCTGGTGATCGTGACGATCAGTGCCGTTTGGAAGGTGCGCATCAGGACGTTGAGATCGTATTTCGAGGCGAAGAACTCAGCGTAGTTGTCGAAGCCGACCGTCGGTTCGCTCACGCTCATCCAGACGACGAGGCCCAGCGGTGCGAGGAAGAACACTGCCAGGAACAGGGTCGCCGGCGCATAGAGCAGGAAGGGCGGCCGGAACAGGGCTTTGCCCCATCCAGCCGCGCTCCAGGCGCGGCCTTGCGCAGGGGGGGATAGGGTCAAGTCGAGAGCCATTGTTCGAAGCGCTTGGCCATTGTGTCGAGCTGAGGCAGTAGCTTCTCGGCATCGAGGATGACGGATTTCGGCAGGTTCTCGGGGGAGGTCGGCATATGGCTGATGACCTCGGGCGACAGGTATTTGAACGAAGCGGGGTTCATCGGGCCGTAATTGTTCTTCTGCGCGAACTGCGCGAGCCGCTCTGGCCCCACGGCAAACTCGATGAAACGCCAAGCGTTCTTCGCCCTCGGAGAGCCGCGCGCTACCACCCAGGTCGCGACATCGATCACGGCCTGGTCGAAGACGAGTTCGATTGGCTGCTTCTGGTCGACCATCGTCTGCGCGCTGGTGTTCCACATCCCGATCAATTCGACCTCGCCATCGCGCAGCAATTGTTGGGATTGCGGGCTCTGGCTCCACCAGACGCGGACATCCTTCTTGATCCTGTCGAGCGACTTGAAGGCGCGGTCGAGATCATAGGGAAACAGTTTCGCAGGCTCGACGCCATCAGCCATTAATGCGAAGGCAAGCACGCGTGCGGGATAGTTCTGCAGGCTGCGCGAACCCGGAAATTTGGTCGTGTCCCAGAAATCCGCCCAGTTCCTCGGGCCGCCATTGGATATTTTATCGCGGCGGTAGGCGATGATGTTGGCGAAGGCATGGGAGTTGATGCCGYTCAGTGTCACCGCGCCGGGCCAGAGCGACGACGCCGGAATTTTGCTCTCGTCATAGGTGTCGATCAGCTTGGCGTGATTGGCGCGGCCGAGTTCAGCGACGCCGAGCGTCGTCACGTCGAATTCATAGATACCAGTCCGCGTTTGCGCCGCCAGCTTGGCGAAGGAGACCGGCGCGATCGTGCGGATCTCGATTCCGGTCTCCGCCGTGAACGGGTTGAAGAGTATCGCGCGCGCTGCTTCTTCCCAGGGACCGCCCCAGGTGTTGATATAGAGGGTGTCGGCGGCGCGGGCTTTCCGGATGAAGGGCATCGCGACGATGCCGCTCCCAAGCATCGATAGCAGGGCGCGGCGCGTGGTCCGCGGTGGAGTCAGTACGGTCCTAGCCATGGTGCTATCCTCTCAACCGATCGTTGCGCGATAGAGGCGAAGCCAGTTGCCGGAGGTGATCTTCTCGACTTCGGCTGCGTGGAAACCGACCCGCGCCAGCGCCGGTCCGACATCGGACAGGCCGCTGATCCTTTTGAGCCAGGCCGGCTTCTCACTGGGGCCGGGCTTGGCCGCCGAGGCGGCGCCGTACTGCACAGAGCGGGTCCAGCGGCCCGAGCGCATCCAGTCGAGGTAGACCTGATTGGAATGGTGGCTAAAGTCGGTGCCGAGGCCGACATGGTCGATACCGGCAATCTCGACGGTCTGCGCCACCATCTGGGCCCAGGCATCGACGCTGTCGCAGGCCGGCTCCGGCGTTATGTTGCGATAGGCTGCGCAGCCGATGACGCCGCCCTTTTCAGCGAGTGCCTTGATGATTGCATCCGTCTTGTTGCGCTTGTGCGGGAAGACGGAGGCCGGGTTGGCATGGGTGATCGAGACCGGCTTCTGCGACCATTCGATCGTATCGAGCGTGGTCCGGTCGCCGACATGTGAGAGATCAATCAGCATGCCGCACTGGTTCATCTCCCGGACAACCTCACGGCCAAAGCGTGCAAGGCCAGGATCGACCCTCTCGTAGCAGCTAGAGCCGAGCTCGTTCTGGTTGTTGTAGGTCAGCTGCAAGACCTTGACGCCGAGATCGGCGAAGAGCTCGACATAACGGATCCGGCCATCGAGCAGATTGGTGTTCTGGTAACCCAGCAACATCGCGACCTTGCCATCGCGCTCGGCCGCGAGAATGTCGTCCGTCTTCCGCACGATCGTCATCAGATCAGCATTGGCGCGCTCGAGATCGCGCCATTTCGCGACAGAATCAAAGGACTCGATCGCGCCCTCCCAAAAGCCGAGCGTCGGTGTGACGCAACTGAACCCGCCGGCCTTGAGATCTTCGAATACGCCGCGGTCAAAGAAACCACATTGCAAACCGTCTATCAGCATCGGGGCGCGCCTTTACGAAGCGGAGGAAACAGGATTGGGCTGAAGCCGGGACGGATCGGCGGTCAGCATCGATAGATCGGTCTCGTCCTCGTCATTGCGACCAACGACGCGTCCGTCTGCCTCTACCCGCACGGTGCCAGCATGTCGGCGGCTCTCGAAGGAATCGGGCATCAGGGCATCATGCGATGCCTTGTAGAGCGGCCACCAACTCGACGCCGCAGCGGAGAGGCCGTCATGGCGAACCATGTCGATGGYACGGCGCTTCGCCGCGGGGCGGTCCATCAACGAYACTTGGGCACCGTTGCCCTTCGGCTCGACGATAGCCGCGAGGCCGAAACGCTCAGCAAGCCCCGATACGACGCGCAATTCGGGGG
>NZ_JBFTLD010000116.1:0-19649 GCF_056396265.1 Allobosea sp. 05T422_2
GATATCGCCCTTGTCGTCGCGGGTGACGAGATTGTCGAAGATGTTGCGGTAGACGTAGTAGCTATCGGGATTCCACTGGATCTGCGGATCGAGCGTCGAGGGTTCGGCCGCCAGATCCACCACCAATCGGTCTGCACTGGCAAKCGCAGGGGTGGCGAACCCCAAGGCGGCTGCAACCAGCCATCTGCCAACCTTGAGCTTCATCACCTGGTCCTTTTGGAGCGCGTTGGGGCMTGTGCCTTTCGGATAGTCCGCCAGTTTCGCACCCCGCCGAAATGACCACAATTCTATTGTGACATGTGAAAATAGAACGTTCTCTCGCGGTCAAAATCCAATGGAGGCGTTTCTTCGCCGAGCCGTTCTACCATACTGAGGTGCATGAGCAGGGCTTTCGGCATGATCCGGCCAGGGTGAAGCAGCTGCTCAAGGAAGCTGGCTATAAGGGCGAGACCATCGTCATCACTACGAACAAGCGGAACGCCGCGAATTTCGACGTCGCCATTATTGCGCAGGCAATGCTCCAGGCTGCGGGCATCAAGGCCGAAGTCGAGGTGTTAGAGTGGGGTGCCCAGCAGGACCGTTGGCAGAACGGCAACTACCAGATCCCGGTCGGCCATGTCCGGTTTTGGGTAATATTGCAACGTCTGCAAACTTCGTTCGGCCTTAGCGTGTCTGGCGGAACAGTTCTTGTTCCGGCGCTAACATGCCCGAAAGAGCCGCCGGCTGTGGGTGGCCAAGACCTGCCGGATTTCACGTGGTCTTGGTCTCGTGATCGGAAAGCGCGCGAATCTTTTCACAATGCCTGCCTGACGAAATGGCCGGGAGCCGTCTCCACCAGCGCTTGCCTTGGCGCGGACCAGTCCAGGGCACGGATCGGGCTTGGGATCTCGTCCACCGCGAGTTCGCGGCGCAGGCTGCGCCGGGTCGGATCCGGCACCGGCACCGCCGAGAGCAACTTGCGAGTGTAGGGATGCTGCGGGTCGGTGAACACCGCTTCACGTGGGCCGAGCTCGACGATCTCACCGAGATACATCACCGCGACCCGGTGGCTGACGCGTTCGACCACGGCCATGTCATGCGAAATGAAGAGGTAGGCGAGGCCGAACTCGGCCTGCAGGTCGAGCATCAGGTTGAGCACCTGGGCCTTCACCGAGACGTCGAGCGCCGAGACCGCCTCATCCGCCACCACCAGCTTGGGCGAGAGTGCCAGCGCGCGTGCAATTGCGATGCGCTGGCGCTGGCCACCGGAGAATTCATGCGGGAAGCGCACGCCCATCTCGGGCGTCAACCCAACCCGGCGCAAGAGGTCCGCGACGCGCTCCTGCGCTTCAGTGCCCTTGGCAAGGCCATGGACCAGGATCGGCTCCGCCAGCGCGCTGCCGACGCTCTTGCGTGGGTTCAGGCTGGCGAAGGGGTCCTGGAAGATCATCTGCATGCTGCGGCGGACATCGAGCAAATCGGCCTTGCCGAGCTTGGTGACATCGCGGCCACCGAAGCGCACCGTGCCCGCCGAAGGTTCGATCAGCCGCAGGATCGAGCGCCCGGTCGTTGATTTGCCACAGCCGGATTCACCGACCAGCGCGAGCGTTTCGCCACGTTGCAAGGTGAAGGAGACGTCCTCGACCGCATGCACCCGGCCACGCAGCCGCCCGAGCACGCCGCCGCGAATGCCGAAGCGCGTCGTCAGCCCTGAGACCTCGAGCAGCGGAGCCTCATCTGCCTTGACCGTATCCGCGGCTTCGACCGGCTGGCCACGCACCTCGCCATTGTYCGGGTCGATCCGGGGAAAGCGCAACGGGAGGCCGTGCCCCAGCATGTCGCCGAGCCTGGGCACGGCGGCGAGCAACGCCTTGGTGTAGCCGTGGACGGGCGAATTGAAGACCTGAGCCGAGGGCGCGTCCTCGAGCTTGCGCCCTTTCCACATCACCACGACGCGGTCGGCAATCTCGGCGACCACGCCCATGTCATGGGTGATGAAGAGGACAGACATGCCCTCTTCATCCTGCAGCGTCTTGATCAGCTCGAGGATCTGCGCCTGGATCGTGACGTCGAGCGCTGTCGTCGGCTCGTCGGCGATCAGGAGCTTTGGCTTGCAGGCGAGCGCCGTCGCGATCATCACGCGCTGGCGCATGCCACCGGAGAGCTGGTGCGGGTAGTTGCTGAAGCGGGCCTTCGCGGAGGGAATCCGCACCCGCTCCAGCATCCGCAACGCCTCGGCCTCGGCCCCCGCCCTGTCGAGCCCGCGATGGTAGCGCAGCGCCTCGGCAATCTGGAATCCGACGGTGAGCACCGGATTCAGGCTCGTCATCGGCTCCTGGAAGATCATCGCGACATCATTGCCGCGAACCTTGCGCATCTCCTCTTCCGGCAGCGCCAGCAGGTCACGCCCCTCGAGCGCGATCCGGCCTTCGATCCGGCCGTTGGCAGCCGAGACCAGGCGCATAATCGAGAGCGCGGTGACGCTCTTGCCGGAGCCGGATTCTCCGACGATCGCAACCGTCTGGCCCGGTGCCACGTCGAAGCTCAGATCTTCGACGGCCCAGCGCCATTGCCCGCCGATGCGGAAGGCGGTCTGCAGGTTCTGGACGGAAAGGACAGGTGCGCTCATCGCTCGCCCTTCAGCTTGGGATCGATGGCGTCGCGCAGACCGTCCCCGAGGATATTGAGCGCGAAGACGATGATCAGGATGGCGAGGCTCGGGGCCAGGACCAGCCAATAGCTGTCGAGGATGTTCTCGAAGCCCTCGCGGATCATCCCGCCCCAGGTAGCAGTCGGCGGTTTGACGCCAAGCCCGATAAAGGCAAGCGACGCTTCGGTCCGGATGGCGTTGGCGAGCCAGAGCGAGGCCATCACCAGGATCTCCGGGAAAATATTGGGCAGGATATGCCTGGTCATGATCCGCGCATCGGAGAAGGCGAGCGCGCGGCCGGCCTCGATATAGTCACGCTCCTTCACCGAAATAGTCGGCGCGCGGGCGATCCGCGCGAAGGAGGGGATCGAGGTCAGCGCGATCGCGATGGTGATGTTCTCCATCGAGGGGCCGAGCATGGCGACCAGGATCAGCCCGAGGATCAGCGAGGGGAAAGCGAGCAGGATATCCATTGCCTGCATCACCACCACGTCGAACCGCCCGCCATACCAGCCAGCAAGGATGCCGATCAGCGAACCGGCAAGCATGGCGATGACGGTCGAGGCAATGCCGATCACCAGCGAGATCCGTGCGCCGTAGAGCAGGCGCGAGAGGATGTCGCGCCCGAAATAGTCGGTGCCGAGATAGTAGTTCTCATGCGGCGGCTGCAGCCGCGACAGGATGTTCTGCTCCAGCGGATCATGCGGCGCGATCAGCGGCGCCAGCAGGGCGGCCAGGATCACGGCGACGACAATGACAAGCCCGACCCAGGAGGTCTTGTTGGCGTTGAAGGCGCCGATGGTCGCCTTGAGCCAACGCAAGCGCGGCGGGGTCACCGGCGCGGCATCGTGGACTGAGGTGCTCATGACAGCTTCACCCTGGGGTCGGCGAGGGCATAGGTCAGGTCGGTCGCGATGTTCACCAACACGACGATCAGCGTGTAGATCACCATCATGCCCTGCAGCATCGTGTAGTCGCGCTGGTTCAGCGCCCCGACGATGAGCTTGCCCAGACCAGGCCGGTTGAAGACGATCTCGGTCAGCACTGAATTGCCGATCAGGATGCCGAGGTAGAGGCCGACGATCGTGATGATCGGGATCAGTGCGTTGCGCAGGGCATGGCGCCAGACGACGACACCCCAGGGGACTCCCTTGGCACGGGCGCTGCGGACATAGTCCTCCTGCATCACTTCAAGCATCGCGGAGCGGGCGACGCGCGTGATGTAGGCGGCCATGATCAGGCCGAGATTGAGCGCCGGCAGCGCCATCGCCTGGAACCAGGCCGAGGCGGAGCCCTGCCCTGCGCTGATCACCGGGAACCAGCGCAGCATGATCGAGAAAACGATCAGCAGGATGATCGCCGAGACGAAGGGCGGGAAGGACAAGCCGAGCAGCGAGACGATTCGGGTCACATAGTCGGGCATGCGGTTGCGGTTGATCGCCGCCCAGACGCCGAGCGGCACCCCGATGACAATGCCGATCGCCATCGAAACGATCGTCAGCTCGATTGTCCAGGGCAGGACGGCGAGGATCTCCTGGATCACCGGACGGCCGGTCACGAGCGAGACGCCCCAATCCCCCCTGAGGGCGCCGGAGAGGAAGGTCCAGTATTGTTCGACGATCGGCGCGTCGAGCCCGAGCCGCGTGCGCATCGCGGCAATTGCGGTGGCATCCGCCTGATCGCCGAGGATGACCTGCGCCGGATCGCCCGGCACGATCCTAACGACGACGAAGACGAGGGAGAGCACTGCCCAGAGCGTGACGACCGCGAAGCCGAGGCGTTTGACGAGGAAGGCGCTCATGCTGCCGCCATGCCTGACACAAGGGAAGACCCGGATGCGGGAGGCTGGATTGCCTCGCGCAGAACCACATTCGTCATCCCGGCCGAGGCCCATGGGTCCAGCGCCGAGTGCGAAGCACTCGGTGACGGTGACCCCTTGCCCCGGACCGGGACGCTCACTTGGTGAAACGCGTGGTTTCCAGGACCGGCGGGCCGAGATTGAGCGAGGCCTTGAGCTCATAGCCAAGATCGAGGCTGTCCTTGTAGGCCCAGAGCTGCATCATCTCGTTGACCGGCACCGCGCAAACCTCCGCGATGATCTTCTCCTGCGCCGTCTTCCAGAGCGCCAGCTGCTTGGTCTTGTCCGTCTCGGAGCGGGCCTGGTCGATCTCCGCATCTGCCACCTTGCAATGCGAGAAATTCGTCACGGCCGTCGGCGTCTTCACGATCGCGCGCGAGTGGAAGAACTGGGAGAGATAGACGTCTGCAACCGGGAAGCGCGCGGCCTGGAAATGTACGACCTGCGACAAGTCCTGGCGGATCTGMTGGTGGAAGGTCGCATGCTCGACCGGCTGGATCTCGAGGGTGATGCCCGCTCGCTTCAGCAGCGCCTGCACAGCCTCGGTGAAGCTCAGCATCGAGGGCAGCGTGGTATTGATCGCCTTGATCGTCAGGCCGTTGGGGAACCCGGCCTCGGCCAGCAGGGCCTTCGACTTTGCGAGATCAAAGGGCAGCAGCAGAGCCTTCTCATCGGTACCGAGATAGCCGGACGGCACCACCGAGACGCTCGGCCGCGAAATGTTCTTGCCGCGGAACTGCCAGATCGCGTTGCGGTCGATGGCATGCGCGATCGCCTGCCGGACCTTGAGATTGTCGAGCGGCGGCTGGCTGGTGTTGAGGTGCAGCACCGACATCTCGGCCGGACCCATTGCCACGACCTTGACGCCAGGCAAGGCGTTCATGCGATCGACCCAGGCCTGCTCYTGCCGGCCGAGCATCATGTCGAGTTCGCCGGCTTGAAAGGCAAGATCGCGCGAGGAATCGGAGGGGATGAAACGGTAGAGGATCTCGGTCAGCTTCGGCTTGCCGCGGAAATAGTTCGGGTTGGCGACAAGCTTGGCGTATTGCTGCGGCACATATTCGGAGAACATGAACGGCCCGGTGCCGATCGGTTTCTTGGCGAAGCCGTCCTTGCCCAGCTCCTCGGCCGCCTTCTTACAGATCATGTTGCCGCCATGGTAGTTCATGACGATGCCGAGCAGGCTCGGTATCGCCTGCTTCAGCGTGATCTTCACCGTGTATTTGTCGGGGGCTTCGACCTTGTCGACAGCGCCGTAATCCGACGAAAAGGCCGAGCTTTCCTTGGTCGCGGCGCGGTTCAGCGAATAGACCGCATCCTCCGAAGTGAATTCGCCATAACCATGGTGGCACTGCACCCCCTGGCGCAGCTTGAAGGTCCATTCCTTGCCGTCGGCCGAGGCGGTCCAGCTCTCCGCCAGATCGGGCTCCATGAATTCGGGCGAGAGCTCGCCCGGCTTGATGCGGACCAGGCCGTTGAACATCCATTGCAGCATCGCCTTGCCCGGCGTGCCGGAGTTCAGATGCGGGTCGAGCACGCCCGCGTCGGCGCTCTGCATGCCGACGGTCAGGACCGTCTTCTGGGCCAGCGCCGGACTTGCCATCAGCGCGCTCGCCAGCATGGCTGCGAGAATTGAACCGGTTCGTTTCATTGCTGTTCCCTTGCTTTTCTTGGATGTCGAAGATCCCGGCTTTCTCGCCGGTGATACCGAGGCAGGACGGCGATCTCGTGGGATCCTGGGCCCGTCCTGTCCCTGTCTTGGAACCTGCGCCTAGAGCGTATCCTCCAGCCTGCAATTGACCAGCAACTCCGCAATGGCGGCATTGTTGGGCAGCGCGATCACGGTGGCAATCAATCGTGCCAGATCGTCGGGCTGCGTCATCGCGCCGGGCGCAAGCGCGGTGCTTGCCGCGGTCATGTCGGTCCGCACAAAGGAGGGGCAAAGCGCGGTCGCGCGAACGCCCTTGTCCCAGGCGATGCGTCGCGCTGCATGGTTCAGCGCGATCATCGCATGCTTGGTCATGTTGTAGGCGATGTGGTCGTTCCGCACCCGCTTGCCCGACATCGAAGAGACATTGACGATGCGTCCCGCACCGCTCGCCTCCAGATGCGGCAAGGCGCAATGGATCAGGTTGAGCGGCCCTTTGCAGTTCACCGCCCAGATCGCGTCGAGCTCCGCTTCATCCGGCATGCGCAGCGTCATTGCGCTATGCATCCCGGCGTTGTTGACGAGCCCGTCGATCCGCCCGAAGCGGGCGGTGGCAGCATCGACCCAGGCGCGCTGGCTGGCCCAGTCGCGCGCATCGTAGCGGGCGATGTGGATGCGCGCGGCATCCCAGCCGGTACTCATCGCCTTGAGTGAGGTGAGATCGCGCCCGCCCAGGCTCAGGCTGTAGCCTTCCATATGGAGCAGCTCGGCGATGGCACGGCCGATCCCGCGATTGGCGCCGGAAATCAGAATCACGCGTCCATCGGGGGCAAGCATGTCGGGCGTCCTCTAGCCGTGCAGGGTCAGTTCAGCATCGCGTCTTGCGACGCCGGCAAAGCGATCTAGCCTGAACGGCGCAAGATCGAAGCGCGGCTGCCGCGACAGGGCGAGATCGGCCAGGATCTCGCCAGTGACCGGGCCGATGCCGAACCCATGCCCGGAAAAGCCGGCGGCAATGATCAGTCCCTCGATGCCGGTATGGGCGTCGATTGCCGGCAGCGCATCGGGCGTCAGGTCGATCAGCCCGCCCCAGAGCCGCGCGATCCCGGCATTGGCCAGCGCCGGCAGCACCTGCGTCACCCGCGCGATCAGTGTCGCGATATCGCAGGCGCGCGGCGCGAGGGCATCCGCCGTCAAGGAGCGCGGCTCATGCAGCCAGTCGCCGATGCCGGTGGTGACGCGTAGGCGCCCGTCGATCTCCYGCCGGCCCGCGGCATCGGCATTGGCGACGCCGAAAACCTGCTCGAACAGGGGCGGCAGCGGCACGCTCTGCAGCACGCAAACGAGCTTCACCATCAGCGGCAATGCAAGTCCGAGCGGCTGCAGCAATTCAGGCGCGTGGATGCCGGTCGCGACGATGACGCAATCCGCCAAAACCAGCTCACCGCTCATCGTCTCGATGCCGGTGACCCTGGAGCCGGACCGTGTCACTGCGCGGACCGTCACATCCTCGCGGAAGGTAGCGCCGTGACGGGACGCCGCTGCCGCAAAGGCACGGACAGCGGGAACCGGATCGGCATGGCCGTCGCCAGGGCAGAAGGAGGCCGCGAGGATCGACGGGCCGATTGCCGGCGCGACCGTACGGATCGCCGCGTTGTCGGGCAGATAGTCGATCTCGAGACCGAGGCGCCGTTGCTGCACCACCAGTTCGCGGATGGTTTCGACTTCAGTCTCGGTCCGGGCAAGACGCAGATTTCCGCGACGGCGATAGCCCGTCGCGGCATCGAGTTCCGTGTCGAGCCCGCCCCAGCGTTCAACGGCGGCCCGGGCGAGCGGAAGTTCGGCCGGATCGCGCCCGGATTGCCGGACGCCGCCGAGGGTCCAGCCCGAGGCCATCGACGCCAGGTGGCGCGCTTCGAAGAGCGTCACGGAATGGCCGGCACGGGCGATCTCGTAAGAGGCCGCGACGCCGCTGATCCCGCCTCCGACGATAACGACATCCGGCATGGCAGCGCCTTGGCTCAGGAGAGGTCGACGCTGATCCGCTTTTCGGCTTCGCCGGGGTTGCGGCGCTTATAGGCGGTGATCTCGAACTCGACCTTCAGTTCGGGCTGGCCGAGCGGCGTACAGGTCGTGGTGTTGGCCGGATCGATCCCCCTAAACTTGCGGCCGACCACGTCGTTGACCTGCTCCATGTCGGCGATATCAGGCACGAAAACCTTGATCGCGACCACGTCCTTCAGGGAGGCGTCGACCGCCGCAAGCGCACCCTCGATATTGCTGAAGGCTTGCTCAGCCTGGCCGCGGGCATCGCTTGCGATGGCGCGGGTCTTGTAATTCCGCCCCGCCGTATTGGAGACGAAAATCATGTCGCCGGCGACCACCACCCGCGAATAACTGTTCAGCTCCTCGTATTTGCTCCCGGATTTGACTTTGATGATCTCACTCACGGGGCTTCTCCCTTAAGGCACAGCTCGGTCAATCGCCTCGCCGGCTCAAGGCAGGCAAGATTGGTATATACCATCGAAGCGATACGAAGCTGTCAAGGACGTCGCGAGAGGCGGAATGTGTGGTGCGAGGCGAGCGCGGGGCCCTTGCGCTCGGCCGGCCTCGCCCGCCGTCTTCGAGGAGAGCGGAGCACTAATCTTGCTCCAACGCCGTTGGTTGCCGAAGCAATCATTCTCGCCGAGCGGCTTTCTGTGAGCGAACACCATCCCCCCGCCTCCATCCACCGGCGTAGCATCGCCAGAAACAGGCCGGACACGATGCCCCATCCGTAAGCCAAATCATGATTTGACAGACTGGTATACACCAATCCATGCTGCCCCGAAGGCCGATAATAAGGGGATCTCCGATGACGATGATTTCGCGCCGTGCCCTTCTCGCCGCTGGTGCGAGCCTGCCACTGCTCAAAGGCTCCGCCTTCTCGCAAGCATCACCAAAGAAGATCCTGCGCTTCGGGCTGTCGAGCTTTCCGCCGAGCCTGCAGCCCTGGGTCCACACCGGCACCGCCGCGCTGACGGTCAAGTTGCTGATCTTCCGCGGTCTCACCGGTTTCGACGAAAAGGGCGAGGTCAGGCCGGAATTGGCGGAATCCTGGACGCAGGACGGCGAGACCGGTTGGATCTTCAAGCTCAGGCCGGCGAGCTTCCACAACGGCAAGCCGGTCACGGCAGAAGATGTGAAATGGACGCTCGAACAGATCGCCCTGCCGAACTCGACAGCGTTTCTGAAATCCGAATTCGGCGGCATCGAGAAGATCGAGACGCCCGATCCGCGCACCGTCCGCATCGTGATGAAGCAGCCTACGGTGACCTTGCCGATCTGGCTCGCGAGCCCCCATGCGCCGATCATCGCAAAGGACTCGATCGAGGGGCGCGGGCTTGGGATCGGGGCCGGCCCGTTCATGATCAAGGATCAGGAACGGGGGGTGTCGATCGAGGTCGCGGCCTTCGACAAATACTACAAGCCCGGCCTGCCCAAGCTTGCGGGCATCAAGCTCACCGCCTATGCCGACGAGAATCTTCGGGTGGCGGGGCTGCAGGCCGGCGATATCGACCTGATCGAATATGTGCCCTGGCAACATATGGCTTCGATCGAGAAGGATCCACGCCTCAAGCTCGACGCCGCCAATGGCCCCTTCATGGGGCTGAACTTCAACGGCACGACCGGGCCCTTCAAGGATGCGCGGCTGCGTCAGGCCGTGGGTTTCGCGATCCGCCGCGAGGAGATCGTCCAGGCCGCCTTCTACGGGCGTGGCACGCCGCTGCAGGGAATCCCGATTCCGGATACGAGCCCTTACTACGATACCGGCCGCGCGACGTTCTGGAGCTATGATCCCGACCGGGCGAAAAAACTGATGGCGGAAGCGGGCGTGCCGAAAGGCTTCCCCTGCACGCTGCTCTCGACCGCGCAATACGGCATGCACAAATCGACGGCCGAGGTGGTGCAGGCCCAGCTCGGCGAAATCGGTATCGACGTGAAGCTCAACCTGCCGGACTGGGCACAGCGTGTCGATCTCGGCGGCAAGGGGCGCTACGAATTCTGCGTCCAGGGTACGACCGCCGACAATAATGACCCCGACGGGCTCGCCCCGCTGCTCGACGGCGAATTGCCGGCCAATATCTCGCGCAGCTTCGGCCTACCGACACCGGAGATTCACGCGCTCTTTGCCAAGGGCCGCGCCGAGTTCGATATCGCCAAGCGCAAAGCGATCTATGCCGAACTCGAAAGGCTTGCGCTGGAGCAGGCGCCGCTGGTCGGCCTGGCCTGGCGCTCGCAGGGCTATGGCATGGTCAAGGGTGT
Source organism: Allobosea sp. 05T422_2 (assembly GCF_056396265.1). Taxonomy (NCBI): domain Bacteria; kingdom Pseudomonadati; phylum Pseudomonadota; class Alphaproteobacteria; order Hyphomicrobiales; family Alloboseaceae; genus Allobosea; species Allobosea sp. 05T422_2. The sequence goes on from NZ_JBFTLD010000116.1 coordinate 10,441, forward strand.
CACCGGCTTCAAGGGCCTGCCCGGCGGCACGAACTTCTTCTCGGCCTATGCAATGGAAGAGACGGCACTAGGCTAAGCGGCGGCRCGGCTACGTATTGCCCAATCGAGCTCGGTCATTCCGGGAAGCGCCGGACGCGATATGACGGGCTCACGCCACGCGCGTGGTGCGCGCCAGCCGGGCGAAACGCTCGAGCCGGAAGGGTTTGGTGTCGATCATCGGCGTCGCCCCCCTGATGAGGTCGGCGACGAGCCGCCCCGCACCGGGGCCGATGCCGAAACCATGGCCGGAGAAGCCGCTGGCGATGAAGAAGCCGGGCAGGCGCGGCACTTCGCCGATCACCGGGACGGCATCGGGCGTCGCATCGATGAAGCCGCCCCAGGCCTGCGCGACCTTCATTCCCCCAAAGGCCGGAAACGCCGTGATCAGGTTGGCTTTCGCCTCGTCCAGGATCGCCGTCGAGGGGGTCGGATCAAGCACGCGCATGCGCTCGAAAGGCGTCACTTCGTCGAGCCCCCAGCGTCGCGGCGTCCGCGCTTCGTCCAGCAAGCGCCGGCTCAGGCGCAATCGAAATTCCTGCCGCTGCTTCACCAGCGAGGGCAGGAAATCGGCAAAAAGGCGGAAGGAGTCCGGCACGATCTCGGCTGTGCTGGCGCCACGATGGGCGACGGTGTAGCCGCCGTCCTGGCGCTTGCGGAAGGCGAAATCCGAGGCGCCGACGGCATAGGGCGGAGGACCGTCCAGCGGTTGGGTGCGCAGCACCGAACCGAGCACCTTGAGCTGCGGAAAATCGATACCGAGATTGCCGAGGAAGAGCCGCGACCACGCGCCGCCGGCCAGCACGACCTGTGAGCAGGCGATCGTGCCGCGCTCCGTCACCACAGCACTGACCCGGCCGGCCTTGGTCTCGATGCCGCGCACCGCACACCGTGTCAGGACGGTGCCACCATGCCGGCGCAGCGCACGCGCCATGGCAGGCACAGCTTTCTGCGGCTCGGCCCGCGCATCGCTCGGCGTGAACAGGGCACCGGTAAAGGCGCGCTTGCAGCCGGGCAGAACGCTCTCGATCTCGCGCGAACTGAGGAGCCGGGAGTCAAGCTGATATTGCCTGGCATGATCGAGCCAGGCCTCATGCTGGGCGAGTGCAGCGGGCGTATCGGCGACATAGGCGATGCCTGAGCGGGTGAAGCCGGTATCGCCGCCGACGAGCTTGTCCATCTCCGACCAGAGCCGCATGCTTTCCAGCCCGAGCGGGATCTCGCCGGGGTCGCGGCCCATGATCCGGACCCAGCCCCAATTTCGGCCGGACTGCTCATGGCCGACCTCGCCCTTTTCGCAGACCGTGACGGAAATCCCGTCCCTGGCCAGGAAGAGCGCGGTCATGATCCCGATAATGCCGCCACCAATGATGACGACATCGCTCCTCGCAGGGAGAGCCGCGTCCGGGTCGACGGTTTCGATGGTGATGCCCATCAGGCCTGCTCCGCGCTCGAAGAGGACAGACCGGCCTCCGGCCGGGGACGGGAGGCGGGCAGCGGCATGGTCAGTCCTGTGAGGCGGGCGTTGAGCTGCGGAAGACGACGTGATGCGGATGGTTGACCGATTTCATGTATTCGATCGGCTTGCCTTCACCGTCGCGGGCGATCAGCCGCAACACGAGCGTGGGCGAGCCGGGTTTGAGCTGCAGAAGCCGGGCTTCGAGATCGGTTGCAATGCCAACGCCGATCTCGCGGTCGCGGGCGCTGGCCTCGACGCCATAGCGCTCTCGCAGCAGCTCATAGAGCGATTGCCCACCAATGAGGTCTTCCGCGAGCAGCCCGGCGAAGCGCGAGGCCGGCAGATGGCTGGTCTCGATGCAGAAGGGCTCGTCGTTCACGCTGCGCAGCCGGCGGAACATGACCAACTCGGCGCCGACCGGGATGTCGAGCCGGCGAGCGATGCTCTCGGTCGCCTTCTCTTCTCCGAAATGCAGCAGCTTGCTGCCCGGGTTGCCGCCAGCGTTCCGGATGATCCGGGTGATGCCGAGCGTCGATTGCACGTCGATCGGGCGCGTCACCTGAACCAGGGGAACGCGCGTCCCACTGGTGCCGTTGCGCTCCAGCACATTGCGGTCGACCAGCTTGTCGATCGCTTTGCGCACGGTCATGCGGTTGATGCCGAGCGTGTCGGCCAGCGCGCGCTCGGACGGCACCCGGTCGCCGGGGCCGTAATCCGGTCCGCTGATGAGGTCGAGCAGGTAGTCTTKAACCTCGACATAGATCGGCTTGGCCCGTTTCACGGGTTCGCGCATGGCTGGTGTCTCTCGGGCCTCTCCCGTTCCCGCATATAGCGAGGATTGCGCCGGCTCCACATCCCCGGAGGCACTGAAACACGAGAATCCATTGTCGGCGAGGTGGCCATAAGTCAGTTGGACTATGCTTGACACGAATTGGTATAGGTGGTTGGTGTATACCAATTCCTTGAACCTCGCAATTCTCCGCTTACGGAATCGGTTCCTCCCATGTCCATCGCCTTTGACCGCACCCGCGTTCATGAGGGCTTCGCCCAGACTCGTGCCGCCGTGCCCGAGGCGTACGCGCTCGGTCGCCGCCTCGCCCCGCAGATCGACCGGATCTACCTTGTCGCCTGCGGTTCGGCGAACCGCGCCATGCTCGGCATCAAGTACTGGCTCGAGCACTATTCCCCTGGAATCGAGGTGCGACGCTACTTCCCGGCCKAGTTCATGGCGATCAATCCGCCGCGCCTCGACGAGCGCACGCTGGTTCTGCTCGCCTCCAAGTCCGGCACGACACCCGAGACCGTCGCGGCCGCGGCAACCCTGATGGGCAAGCCCTGCAAGGTCGTGGCCTTCAGCCAATATGCCGACAAGCCGCTCGCTGCCGCGGCCCCCGAGAGCTTCGTGGTGGGCGATACCAGCGAATCCTTCGCCGCCATGTTCATGCTGATGCAGGCGCTGGTCGGCGGCATCATGAGCGCGAAGGAAGGTTGGCCGCTCGGCGACAAGCTCGTTGCCTCGCTGGACGCGCTCCCAGCCGMCATCTGCGATGCGGCCGAGCAGAACGAGGAGCGGGCCGCAGCCGATGCCCGTCTCTATGCCAAGGATCGCAACTTCTACCATGTMGCTTCGGGGCCGGGCTTCACCACGGCCTATGTCTTCGGCGTCTGCATCCTCATGGAGATGCTCTGGCTGCACAGCTATCCGATCGAGGCGGCGGAGTTCTTCCACGGCCCGTTCGAGATCATCGATCGCCAGACACCGCTGATCCTGATCAGCGGAGAGGACCCGAGCCGGCCACTGATGGAGCGTGTCACCAGCTTCTGCGACACCTATGCCGAACGCGTCATGAAATATGATTCCCGCGATTTCGCGATGGCGGGTGTCGCGCCGGAAATCCGCCCCATCGTCGCGCCCTATATCCTGCAGTCGGCGTTGAAGCGGATGGCGGCGCATCTCTCGGTGCTACACAACCAGCCGCTCTCGACCCGCCGCTATATGTGGAAGGTCGCCTACTGATCAGGCGCATGGGAAATCGGCCAGGGACACGTCCATGACCTGCAGGCTGCTCGGACTCGGCGATAACACGGTCGACACCTATGTCGATCGCGCGCTGCAGTTTCCGGGTGGCAATGCTGTCAATGTCGCCGTGCTGGCGCACCGTCTCGGCGCCGAGACGGGTTACATGGGTTGCCTGGGCTCCGACGAAGCCGGGACACYGATCGTCAACGCCTTGCGCGAGGAGGGGGTCGACACGGGCCGCTGCCGGGTGCTCCCCGGCGACAATGCCCGGGCCTTCATTGGCCATGACGGCAATGACCGCCATTTCCTGCGATCGCAACGCGGTGTCCGCGGAGAATGGGGCGGTTTCCTTCCTGAGGATCTCACCTATATCGCCGGCTTCGACCTGGTGCATTCGAGCATCTACAGCGAACTGGATGCCGATCTCGCGGCGCTGCGCCCCTCGATACGCCGTTTCTCCTATGATTTCTCCKAGCGCTGGACTGAGGCCAATCTGGCCGCCACGCTCCCCCATCTCGACATCGCCTTCCTCTCCTTCCCCTCAGGTTCCGACGCGGAATGCAGCGACCTCGCCCGTCGCTGCTTCGAGACCGGTCCGGGTCTCGTGGTGGTGACGCGCGGCGAGCGCGGCTCGCTCGCGCTGGCAGGTGGGGTATTCCATCGCCATGGGATCACCCCTGCCCAAATCGTCGATACGCTGGGCGCGGGAGATGGTTTCATCGCCGCATTCCTTCTGGCGGTGCTGGAGGGGAGAGAGGTTCCGGACGCCCTGGCTGCGGGCGCGGCCCACGCGGCGGCGATCTGCGCTTATCAGGGTGGTTTTGGCCATGGCACGCCATGGTCCGCGGCTGCGGAGATCGCAGCCTGTTGATGGAGAGGGTTTGAGCTCATGGCCTGGCGTATCGGGATCGACTCCGGCGGCACCTTCACCGATGTCTGCCTCTTCGATGATGCGAGTGGCCAGGTTGCCGTCTGGAAGGTTCCCTCGACCCCGGACGATCCCTCCCGCGCCATTGCACGCGGTACCCAGGAGGGGACGGAGCGCGTCGGCGCCAAGCCCGCAGATGTCGCCTATTTCGGCCACGGCACGACGGTGGGCACCAACGCCCTAATCCAGCACCGCGGCGTCAGGACCGGGCTGATCACGACCGATGGATTCCGCGATCTGATCGAGATCGGCCGGCAAAAGCGGCCGGATCTCTATGATCTTCAGGTCGACAAGGCGGCGCCGCTGGTCACCCGCGACCTGCGCTTCGGCGTCGCGGAACGGCTGCGCCATGACGGTTCCGTCGAGACGCCGCTCGACGAGGAGGGCGTGCGCCAGGCCGCGCGGGAGCTGAAAGCGGCCGGCGTCAAGGCCGTCGCCATTGGCTTCCTCTACGGGTTCGTCAGGCCCGAGCATGAGGAAACGGCAAGGCGCATCGTCGCAGAGGAATTTCCGGAGGCCTTCATTTGCGCCTCGCATGAGGTCGCGCCCGAGTTCCGGGAGTATGAGCGCATCTCGACTGCGGTAGTGAACGCCTATCTCGGCMCGGTGATGCAGGGCTACATCCGGCGTCTTGCCGAGCGGCTCAAGGAACTCGGCGTCACCACCACGCCGCATCTGACACAGTCCAATGGCGGCGTCATCGGGTTCGACATGGCGGCGCGCCTGCCGGTGCGCACCGTGCTCTCGGGCCCCTCGACCGGCGTGGTTGCCGCGCAGGCGATCGGCCGCATGACCGGCATCGAGAACCTGATCACCTTCGACATGGGCGGCACCTCGTCCGATGTCGCGCTGCTTCGTGGCGGCGAGGCCAAGCTCGCCAGCGAAGCCAATGTCCATGGCTACCCGATCAAGGCGCCCATGCTCGACATCCACACCGTCGGCGCCGGCGGCGGCTCGATTGCGGCGATCGACTCCGGCGGCCTGCTCAAGGTGGGCCCGCGCAGTGCCGGCGCCGACCCCGGGCCGGTCTGCTATGCCCGCGGCTCGACCGAACCGGCGGTCACCGACGCCAATGTCGTGCTCCAGACGCTGAACCCGACCCATCTGCTCGGTGGCCGCATGCCGATCGACCAGGCGCTCTCCAAACAGGCGATCGGCCGGCTTGCGGAACAGCTCGGCCTCGACCTTATGGCGACGGCGCAGGGCATTATCTCCGTGGTGACCGCCAATATGGCCAAGGCGATCCGCGTCATCTCCGTGCAGCGCGGGCATGATCCGCGCGACTACGCGCTTGTCGCCTTCGGCGGCGCGGGGCCGCTCCATGCCGCGCGGCTGGCGCGCGAGCTGGAGATGAAGCGCATCGTCGTGCCGCGCAATCCCGGAATCGGCTGTGCACTCGGCCTGCTTCTGACCGACCTGCGCGCCAATTTCGCCACCACCCGGCTCGCGACGCTGGGGGATGGGCTCGTCCCCGACATGGCCGAGATTTTCGCAGGCCTTGAAGCCCAGGCCGAGCACTGGTTTGCCGAGGAGAATGTCGCGCCTGCCGATCGCGAGCTGAAGCGCACGGCCGATCTTCGCTATCACGGCCAGAACTACGAGCTCGCCATTGACGTCCCGGACGGGCCGATCACGCCTACAACCATCAGGGCTTTGGCGGAGGGCTTTGCCGAAGCCCACAAGCGCCTTTACGGATTCGTGGCCGAAGGCGAACCGGTCCAGCTTGTGACCTACCGCGTCGAGGCTATCGGTTTCGTGCCCAAGGCCGAGTTTCGGCCCGAGCCCGACGCCGGCCCGGATGCTTCCGCGGCCATCATGGGGCGTCGGGAGGTCTGGTTTCCGGAAACCGGAGGCTTCGTCGATTGTGCGCTCTACGACCGGGAAAAGCTCAAATCGGGTAATCTGATCGAGGGCCCGGCGATCATCGAGCAGATGGATGCGACCACGGTGCTGCTGCCCGGCATGACCGCCCGTGTCGAACCCTATCTCAACCTGATCCTGGAGACGCCGTGATGAACGCGCCTACACCCGTCACCGTTGATCCGATCACCGTCGAGGTCATTGGCAGCGCCTTCGCCTCCATCACCGAGGAAATGGGCGAGGCGCTGGTCAAGGCGAGCTACTCGACCAATATCAAGGAACGCCGCGACTGCTCGACTGCGCTCTTCGATATTGAAGGCAACACGCTGTGCCAGGCCGAGCATATCCCGATGCATCTCGGCTCCTTCATCGGCATCATCCCGCATATCCTGAAGCGCCATGCCGTCTCGGAGATGAAGCCGGGCGATGTCTTCATCGGCAACGACGCCTATGAGGGCGGGGGCACCCACCTTCCCGACATCGTGCTGGCCGAGCCGGTCTTCCACGACGGCAAGATGGTCGCCTGGGCCGTCAACACGGCGCATCATTCCGATTTCGCCGATCGCGGCCACGCCCATATCTATCAGGAAGGCCTGCGCATCCCGCCGATCCGCCTCTATGACGGCGGCACCCTGATGAAGGATGTGCAGGAGCTGATCCTGCTCAACTGCCAGGTTCCGCGCGAGCGACTCTCGGACCTGCGCGCCCAGATGGCTGCGAACCGCCTTGGCGTTGAGCGCGTCAGGGCGCTCTGCGACAAATATGGCCGCACCACCGTGCTCGCGGCCGGCAAGGCACTGCAGGACTATGCGGAGCGCAAGATGCGCGCCGGCATCGCCTCGATTCCAGATGGCGTCTATCGGTTCAGCGACCGCTTCGACAATCCCGAGCTCGATGACGAGATGGAATTCTCGGTCGCGATCACGGTCGCTGGCGAGGAGATGACGCTCGCCTTCGACAGCCCGCCACAGGCTCGCGCGGGTTTCAACATGGTCTATACCGCGCTGCTCTCGACCGTCTATTACGCCGTCAAGACAGTGGCCGACCCGACCATCCCGCCCAATGCCGGCCTCGCACGACCACTCACCGTTGCAGCGAAGGAAGGCACGGTGCTGAACTGCCTGCATCCGGCGGCGGTGAACGGGCGCATCGCACCCTGCCAACGGGTCGTCGACCTGATCCATGGGGCGCTCGCCCAGGCGGTGCCCGATCGTGTCATCGCGGCCTGCTCCGGGGCCGTGGCATCGGCGACCTTCATGGGGGCGATGCCGGATAGCGGTGATCTCTGGGTTTATCTTGAGACGATAGGAGGCGGTTCCGGCGCACGCGCCGGCAAGGACGGTCTCGACGGCGTGCATGTCCACATGACCAATACCTCGAACCTGCCGGTCGAGGCGCTCGAGGTCGAGTACCCCCTGACGCTGCTGCGCTATGAACTGGTCGATGGCTCGGGCGGGCGCGGCCGCCAGCGTGGTGGCATGGGCCTTCGCCGCGTCTACCGGGCCGAGGCTCCCTGCCGGCTCAACGTGGATAATTCGCGCCTAAAGTCGCGACCCTGGGGCATCGCCGGCGGCGAGCCAGGACAGGGCGGCTCCTTCTCCTTCAGCGAGGGTGTCGCGCCTTTCACAAGGGGCGATGGTGCACTCGAACCCGGACAGATCGTCGAGATCATCACGCCGGGTGCCGGCGGCTACGGTCCGCCGGCGGAGCGCGATCCGGAGGCGCAGGCGCGCGACCTTGCCGAAGGGCGCCTGGCGCAGCAGTAACGGGCGGAGATCTCCCGGAGCTGGTGCCCGTATTGCGCCGATTCCGCCCGAGAACGTTGCGCCAAAGATGCGCGAGGCTCGTCCGCGGGCGAGCSGCCCGCCCTACCCGCAAGAGCACGCCAGAGCATCGCCGGCAATGGCGRGAGCGAGTGCCTCGCCTCGCGCCGGCTGAACATGCGTTTGGTGAGATGATCAGTGGACCGCCCCTATCGAGAGGTCGACGCCCATGGGCGCTCCCGTAATTGGCGCAGGTGGTCGGTCGCGACTGTGCGATCGATCTGATCATTGCCGACATCAGCGAGGAGCTGCGCGGCCGCCCCTATGACCTGGTCGCTGTCGCCGGGGGGCTGGCCGCACCGGACGCGCGGCGCCTTTGCCCCGGCGATCCGGGCGGTGTCGGGAGCGCCGCAAGCGGCCGCCAGCCTGTCGCAGACCGAGATGCTGTTTCTGTCCGGGATCGCCTATCTGCAGCCGATCACCCGCAGCGAGCTCGGTAAAGTCTTTGGCAAGGAGACGAGTCGCGACAGCGTTGCGGCGCTTAAAACGCGCCGGCGTGATCACGGCCGGACCGCGCAGGCCGGAGCCGGGGGCGCCCTATACCTATGTCACGACCGACAGATTCCTGTCGGCGTTCGGTCTCGCCAGCCTGCGCGACCTGCCGGATCTCGAAAAGCTCGAGGATGCCGGCCTGCTGACCAAGGACACGCTCCTGGCTGAGGAGATCCCGACGAGCGGCGCCGACGACGGGGAGGGCACGCGGAACGCGACGGCGTCGCCAATGATCGGGGCGCGACGGGCGGAATTGAGCCAGCATGATGAGCCGAGCCAGCGAAGAGGCCTTTCATCGATGAGTTCAACCAGGCGCGCGGGCTCGGCCGATGGGTCTTTCAATGAGATGAAGAAGTGGATCGAGCAGCCCGCGCCTCAACCAACCAGATGGGTGAGCCGACATGAAGAAGGGCGGCTGTCATGAGACCTGCCACCCTTCCATTTTTGAGATCTGTCCCGCCGATCGGCAGGCTCTCCTCACGGAGGCATGTATGTGAGGGGGAGCCAGAGCCGCCTATCGAAATCAAATGGTTTTGTGCTTTGGATGCTGATGCTCGCGGCTCCGGGGTGCGCCGGGTTGATCAGCAAGTT